>CAYPSO010000024.1:0-43005 GCA_964413275.1 uncultured bacterium
AACATACACTGGGATTGTAATCTTTATGGTGCGGTGAAGTCTAATGCACAATAAAGATGAGCGTAATTTAGACAAGAAAAAAACTTAGATAACAATCCTATTTAGATGATATTTTGGTTTAGTTACAAGTTACACTCAGCACTAAATACAAATAAAATTATTAGTGAGGAGAAACTCAATTGAAACTATTTGTTTGGCATACCCCTGAGTCAACACCCACTGACTATTTACCTGATTGTGCTGTCGTAATTGATGTTTTACGGGCTACTACTACCATAGCTACTGCTCTTAAGGTTGGTGCGGAGGCTGTACAGGCTTTTAGCGATATGGAAGAATTATTTAGTAAAAGTGAAATTTGGCCTGCTGAAAAACGCCTACGAGCCGGAGAAAGGGGTGGGGGAAAAGTTGAAGGTTGCGATTTAGGTAATTCTCCTTTGGACTGTAGTCCAGAATTAATGGAGGGTAAACGTTTGTTTCTTTCTACGACTAATGGCACTCGTGCTTTACAAAGAGTGCAGGATTCGGCAACGGTGATTACTGGAGCAATAATTAATCGTCAAGCTGCAGTTAATTATTTACTCGATAAAAAACCAGAAACTATTTGGTTAGTTGGCTCAGGTTGGGAAGGAGGTTACTCCCTTGAAGATACGGTTTGTGCAGGTGCGATCGCCCAAGCTTTGATGAACCAAGGAACAACAGTTGAAATTGGCAATGATGAGGCGATAGCTGCGATCGCACTTTATGCTCAATGGCAAAACAATCTGTTGGAATTGTTTAATAAATCTAGTCACGGTCAGCGTTTATTGCGTTTAAATTGTGATGAGGATCTCAAATATTGCGCTCAAATAGATTTACTTGATGTTTTACCTATACAAAAAGAATCTGGAGTCTTAATTAAAAATTAGTTAAAATAGCTGTTTGATTTACTGTAATTGTGTAACAGGAATCTTGCCCGTTACACAATTACAAAATTATTCATAGCTAGATAACAAAGAATAATTAATAACATCTTCTTTTTTATGATCAGTCCATTGTTGATAGTCTTGAATTAATTTACTCATCATTTTTTGTTTAATTCTAATTAAAATACTTCTTAATAATCTATTACCAGTTAATTCTAATAATGGTTTAGGAGTTAACCATAAAGCTGGGGGTAATTCTACTTTTACCTTTAAATCCGCTTGACCTTTTAAATAAGTTTTATTTTCGTTTAAATATGGTGATAATTTACCTTTTAAATTAAAAGAAAAGCGATCGTTTATATATTCTATGCCCTTAATTTCACAGTCTTGGGATTGTAAATATACTGTACCACTAGCTCCCGCCCAAACTTTTAAACTTACTGTAGGTTGAAAATGGTACATTTCCATAAAATTGATAGGACGCATTTTGAGTTCATATAATTCCTCAGCCAGTTGTTTCATCAACTCAGGCTCAGTAATGGCATTAACTAATCTATGAGGTTGACGTAAATAATGTTTAATGGAAATTTCCTGTTCTTCAACTGGTAGATTTACTGTTTCCGATGCGCAAAAGCTTAAGTACATATATTTTTATTAAACTTGATGATTGTTATGACTATGAATTGTACTTGACAACGTACAAATAACAAATAATAATTAATAATTAATAATTAATGAAAATGAGTATTTCTATTGCCTATTTAGGCCCGACGGGGACAAATACAGAAACCGCGGCCATCGCTTATTTGAATTGGTTAGAAGAAAAACAAGGGCAAAAGGCAATTTTATGTCCTTATCAAAGTATTGCTCAAACCCTTAAATCTGTTGCTGAAAAACAAACAGATTTAGCAGTTGTACCTGTCGAAAATTCAACTCAAGGAACAGTTACTATTACCTTAGATAGTGTTTGGGAATTAGATAAATTACAAATTACTCAGGCTTTAATTTTACCGATAAATCATGCTTTAATATCCCAAGTTTCTGCGATCGCAAATATTAATAAAGTTTATTCCCATCCTCAAGCTTTAGCTCAGTGTCAAAGGTGGTTAGAATCCCATTTACCTTCAGCAGAACTTGTCGCTAGTAACTCCACCACAGAAGCTTTACAACATTTAGATGGACATAATGAGATAGCTGCGATCGCATCTCCCAGAGCAGCAAAATTATATAATTTACCGATTTTAGTTAATAACATTAATGATTATCCTGAAAATCGCACTCGTTTTTGGGTTTTAGGGCTAAACCCCACCACTGAAGGTACTAATTTATCTTTAGCTTTTAGTTTACCCGCCAATGTTCCGGGGGCTTTAATGAAACCTTTAGAAATTTTTGCCCGTAGGGGAATAAATCTTAGTCGGATCGAATCTCGTCCCACCAAGCGATCGCTCGGAGAATATTTATTCTTCATTGACTTAGAAGGCAATGCAGAACAAGAATCAGTTAAATCAGCCTTACAAGAGTTGGAAAATCACACAGAAGTGCTAAAAATTTTTGGCAATTATAATGTGTTAGCGATTAGCGATTAGCGATTAGCTTTTAGCTGTTAGCTGTTAGCTTTTTATTACTTTCTACCTACTCTACTAACTACTGACTTTAATTAAACACATCTTTAAGAGCAGTACGAGCAGCTAAATTGTTACGGGCTGAGGTAAGAATTTCCGATTCCCTTTGTAAACGCTTTAAAGTATCTCGCATTTCTAATAAAGATTGTTGTTCTGCGGCTACGCCATAAAAATTACTAGCTATCCAATAGGATAATTCAACGGGAAGGTCTGGTAAATCGTCAGGTAAGTCAATTTTTTGATCTGTAAGTTTAGCGGATAAATGTACTACTTCTTGTAATAGTGTGCTGACTTGGAGGGTAATTGGTTTTAAATCTTCCCTAGTAACTTCATCCTCAACCCATTCTACTAATCCCACTCGATAGGGCTTTTCTCTCACATATTCTAAGACTTTAAATCTCTGTTGCCCAATGGTTAACATTTTCATGCGATCGTCAGGAAGACGCTGAAAATGAACGATTTCAGCACAACAACCATAATTTGCTATTTGTCCTGTTACTGGATCGATCATTAAGACACCAAAACGGCGATCGTATTCCAGAATAGTATTCATCATGATTCGATAACGAAATTCAAATATGTGCAGAGGCAGAGGTCTTCCGGGGAATAATACTACTTCTGGTAATGGAAATAACGGTAATTCTCTGACTGCTACGGAAGAAGATGGCATCTTTAAAATCCTCAATAATAATCTCTTATTTCTAATTTAACTAATTTTGGGGATTAAAACAGAGGTAATGAGGAAGTTAGGAATTAGCGATTGGCTTTCATCATTTACCATTTATCAATGTTTAATGTTTAATGTTTAATATTTAATGAAAAAACTGACTACTGACTACTACCTGATAAATTAATCCCTGTGACGCGATCGCGTCCCTGTGCTTTTGACTGATAAAGTGCTCGATCCGCTTTATTGATTAAAATTTCAGTAGATAATTTCTGAGAGGGAACACAGCAACTAACTCCCAAGCTTAAAGTCACAACATTAGTTACAGTTGAGGTATCATGGGAAATTTGCAATTGCTTTACTTGCTGTCGAATTTTTTCTGCAACTTGAATCGCCCCTTCAAGATTAGTTTGAGGTAAAATAATGGTAAATTCTTCGCCACCATAACGAGTGACGAGATCGCTTGGACGTTTTACAACAGAAACCATAACTTGTGCTATCTGCTTAAGAGCATCATCTCCCGCTTGATGACCATAGGTATCGTTATAGAATTTAAAACAATCAACATCACAAAGAATTAGTGATAAAGGTTGTTGCTCTCTAAGAAGTTGTTTCCAAGTATGTTGAAAATACTCATCAAAACGACGGCGATTAGCCACTTGTGTTAAGCCATCAATGTTGACAAAACGCTTTAACTCTTGATTAGCTTCTTTAAGTTCTCTGGTTCGCTCTGCTACTCGTTGCTCTAACTCAGTATTAGTTTTTGCTAAATTATTAAATGAATGCTCTAACTCTTGAGCCATATGATTAAAAGCGCAGGCTAACATTTTTAATTCTCGAATACTTTGATTTTTTAGTTCTTGTACCAATTCACTATCAACAAACTTTACTGCTACTGCTTGTTTTGCTAAAGACTGTGAAGCTTTAGCTAGACTTAGGATCGGCCATGCAATCCATTGCGATGTTGCAATTCCCAATACAGCAGCTAACATTAGAGCAATAAAGCAAAGCAAAATTGTTGTATAAGTATTAGCCTGAATATATTCCATAAAGTCAGCTTCAGGAATCACAACAACCATCAGCCAATCAATCCCTGACTGGGTTTCGATCGGTACTACCTGAAGAAATTGACGCTTGCCTTCAATTTTGAAAATTAACCGTTGACTTTTCTCAATCTCCGATAAACTACCAAATTGAGTTAGTAAATTTTGAGCTGCTTCTCGAATTAAAGAGTTACTGCTTTCCACCGCAGCTAATCTTTTTTCTCCCGTGTCAGTCTGAAGGAAAGGATTTTCTGGAGCTGAACTTGCAACAATTTCCCCTGAACGCTCAATGATAAAAACCTGTCCTGATTTACTAATTTCCAGTTGTCTGAGAAAATGACTAATATCAGCTAAGGTTAAATCTACAGCCATCACTCCTACAAGTGACTGTGAGCTATCATAAATCGGAATAACATTAGTAATACCGAGATATGGAGGTACAGCAAAGACATAAATATCAGACCAAGTTAACTGACCAGATTTTACCGCCGTTTGATACCAAGGGCGAGAACGGGGATCGAATTCTCCCATACTGATTAAATCTATGGGTTTTCCTTGGCTATCCAATTTGTGAATTTCTCGAAGAGGAGCAGTTGATTTAGTTCTAATCCTTAAAGTGGTCAAGTTGTCATTTTCTCGCCAAACACCAACAAAATCTCCTTGGGGATTACCGAAATAAACATAAGGCACAGCATCAGATAATTGTATTTGTTCCCAGAAATAACCTGCCATTGTCTGATAATTAGTGAGATCTAATTTTCCTGTCCGAATAGCAGCCTCATTGATTTTCAGAAACATGGATGAAGTATTTGTGTAATTATGAACGTGCTTCTCAATATGAGCAGTGATTTCCTGACTCAAGCGCATTGCTAGAGATTCAACAGTTTTTTGGCCATTGCGCCAAGAAAAATAGCCAGTTAAGCCAATGGCAACAGCAATCTGAAGCAGAAAAGGAAAAATAAGAATATGTCGCAGTGACAATTCTTTTGGCTGCCTTAAACTAGGTATTTTTAAAATATTTTTCAGTTTAAACTTATCTATATTTTTCTCCTTACTTTCTTTGAAAAGGATAAGACATTTTACAATACTCGATCTGAATCTATAATAAATATGGTTAAGGATTGGTTGTCATTCTTGAAAATTACAACATGACTAGCAATTTCTAGGGTATCTGCTTGACGATAAGATTGGGGTAATACTCGAACGTCAGATAAAGGAACATCAATAATACTAGGGGTTTGGGTTACTATAATACCAAATTTTTCATCCATAGTATTTTGAGCAATAACTAGGTAAGCATTCTGTTCTTGAGAATCAGGGACAGCACTAATATTAAATAATTTTTTGTGCAGATCGATCGCCACAATTTCTCCATCATCACCATGGGCAACAGCAAGAGAATTTAGTCCGCTACTGTAAAGCTCTGGTAAATTAATCACTTTTTCGACTTCATCAACGGGTAGGGATAACATTAGTTTGCCCACAGGAAAAACCAATAATTTTAGTGATTTTTGTGGTTGCTTACTATTACTTAGGGAATTTACTAAGGTATTGGTCATAGTATTTTTTTATAAGTTATTTTTTAATAATATCGGCGATGGCCGTCATAAATTCCTGTTCAACATAGGGTTTAGTAAAATAAGCATTAGCACCTAATTGCATGGCTAATTGACGGTGCTTAGTATTACTACGGGAAGTTAACATCGCCACAGGAATTTTTAAGAGTTCGGGTTTTAGACGACGTTGACTCAGAAACTCAAATCCATTCATATTGGGCATTTCAATGTCACAAATAACTAACTGTATGCCAGGATTTTTACTCAACTCAGTCAAAGCTTCCCTACCATCTTTGGCTTGTAAGACTAAATAACCTGCTTTTTCCAAAGAAAGGGCTAAAGTACGGCGTAAAGCACTAGAATCATCCACTACCAATAATCTAGAAGCAGCTATCATCCGATTTTTACTTAAATTATCTGGATCTAAACTATCTTCACTTTCTATATTTGACATACTAGCACTCTCCCGATCCTGAGAGAAATTATAATCAATTAGTAAAGTAGCATCAATTACAGGAATAATACTACCATCAGCAAGGATAGTACAACCATAGGTATAATTAGGCCCTTTCATAGAACTACCAAAAGGTTTAATTACCAATTCTTGTTCTGTAACTAAACGTTCAATTTCGATGGCAAACATATGTTGTTCCCGACGCAAAATCAAGAGAGGAAAAGCCCATTCTTTAGGTGATTCTACTACGGTTAAAGCTTTACTAACCATGGTCGAAGGTAAAGGACAATTGTATTCTAATAACTCTGATAAGCGATAATAAGGAATTAACCTATTTTGCCAATGAAAAAATTTACCTGTACCAGTTTTTTTAATTTGTTCGGGAGAAGGAATTACAATCTCTTCAATACTATCAGAAGGTAAAGCAAAAGCACTATTACCAAATAAACAAACTAATAATTTAGAAATAGTTAAAGTCAGAGGTAAACTCAAGATAAATGTTGTTCCTTCTCCGGGTTCGGAAATTACACTTACACTTCCTTTAATTGCTCTTAATTGAGAGCGTACCACATCTAAACCTACCCCTCTACCAGAAATTTCACTTACTTTAGCTGCGGTAGAAAATCCTGGTTCAAAGATTAAATTATACAATTTATTCTTGTTAGCTTCTTCTGCTTGTTGAGCAGATAAAAGTCCTTTTTCAATTGCTTTTTTCTTGACTTTTTCTAGACTAATTCCTTGGCCATCGTCTTGAATTTCGATAATTGTTTGATTACCTTTATGATAGGCAGAAATCTCTATTTTTCCTTCTGAGGATTTACCTTGTTTCTTTCTAATTTCTGGTGGTTCTATACCATGATCGAAGGCATTTCTCAGCAGATGTAAAAGAGGATCGTAGAGTTTTTCTAACATAACTTTATCTACTAAAACTCCCACACCTGTCATATTCAAATTAACTGATTTATTATATTGAGCAGATAAATCTCTTAATACTCTAGGAAAACGATTTAATATTTCTGATAAGGGTAACATTCTTGCCCACATCAATTCATCTCTTAAATTGACGAGCATTTGCCGTTGTTGTTGGAGAGTTTGATTAGATAAACGAGCAAATAGAGTAATGTCATCTACTGCTTCGTCTAATTGCATCATTTCTTCTAAAACTTCTTGCAATAGGTTATGAATTTGATTATAGGTATCCATTTCTAAGGAATCAAATTCATCTTCATTCCCAACTGCTCCTGTACCTATTGTTGTTAAATTATTGCTATTACCATTTCCATTAACATTCTCTTTGGTTCTTTTTTGTTTTTCAGAAGCAATTAAGGTTTTATCGGAAATATCTCTGAATTTACCAGTAATATTTTGAAATTGAGCAAAACGACGTACTAATTCCCGAACATTGGCTTGCAACTGTTCATTTTGTAGGGAAAGACTATTACGATTAATAGTAAGTTCTCCTACTAAATTATTCATTATTTCTAATCTGTTTAAATCTACCCTGACAGAAAGATTTGTTCTAGCTTTATTTTTAGCAGCAGTTTGAGAGGTTTCTGATTCTTGAGATTGACCGATATTGGTAATTTTGCTACTCGATGCAATTTCTTTACGTTTAGATTTGGCTAGTTTTGCCTGCTCAGTTTCTTCTAAGGAGGGTAATTGTTCTAATACATTACCTATAGATGCGATCGCATCATCTAAATTAGATGGTGCTGCTATAATTTCATCTTCTTCAGTTTCTATCTCCTCAAACATATCATCTAGGGCTGGAGCTTCGGTTTCCCCAAACATATCGTCTAAGGCTGGAGCTTCGGTTTCCCCAAACATATCGTCTAGGGCTGGAGCTTCGGTTCCCCCAAACATATCGTCTAGGGCTGGAGCTTCGGTTTCCATTTCCCCAAACATATCGTCTAGGGCTGGAGCTTCGGTTCCCCCAAACATATCGTTTAGGGCTGGAGCTTCGGTTTCCATTTCCCCAAACATATCGTCTAGGGCGGGAGTTTCAAATGTTTTATTAAAGGCTGACTCACCAAAAACATCATCTAAAGCTGGTGTTGATGAAGTGTCACCAGTAAAAGCAAGTAAAGCTTCCGAAGGGCTACCTCCCTCAGTGCGATCGCCTGCTAACACTTGATCGCGGGCTGCAATAAAATCAGCCATAGCTACTTGAGTAATTGCTACTGCTTGATCTGGATTATTATCTAAAGCCATTTCTGCCATTTTAGCAATTTCTCCAAATCCGGGCAGATTGAGTAATTCTGCAAAACCAGCAAAAACTTCGGCCGCAGCCCGTAATTCTCCTCCCACTTGATATTCTTTAGGATTAGCTAAGACATTTTTTAGGCGATCGATTTCTTGAGCAACATCAATTTCAAACATTGATGCCACCATATCTATACCTAAGTCACTAGAGCTAGGTATATACTCATCGGCATTCATGGCATCGCCAAGTCTAGCTTCAAGTTTATCAAATATGGGTGTAGCCACATCCAAAGCCGCATCAGCGTCATAGCTACCCGTTTCAATTTGCTCTAGCAAAGGTTGCTTTAAACAGTCAAAGCCTTGTAATAAGAGGGTTTCGAGTTCTGTATCTATGACAACAGTATCTTGATAAAGAGCTTTAAAAACATCTTCAAGACGGTGAGAAATAGTTTTAATGGTGTCTAATTCCACACTAGCAGAACCACCTTTAATGGAATGGGCGGCTCGCATGATTTCGTGAACTTGAGATGTCTGTCTATTATTTTTAAGATTAAGTAAGCCAGATTCAATGATTTCTAGAAGTTCTACTGCTTCTTCGATAAAAAATTGATAAGCTTGATCTCTAATATCTGCATTTAACATAATAATTTAGGGGTTAGGGGTTAAGGGTTAGGTGTTAGGGGAATTAGGTAAGAGGTAATAGGGGATTGGGGGATTGAGGAATTAGGAGTTATCTTCATAATTCATAATTCATAATTCATAATTCATCCTGACTACTAATTGCTTACTTTACGGGCAGAATACCCAATCTGCTCCTACGACTACTGCATTTTAAATTTAACTTACTTTAAATGTCTCTACACTGGTTTTTAATTCCTGTGCCAAAGAGGTTAATTCTTGGAAGGAGTTTGATAATTTTTCGACTAATTCTGAATTTTTTTGAGTACCTGTGGCAATTTTATCAATAGTTTGACTAGCTGCGGTGGAGTCTTGGGTTTGTTCTATTGTTGCTGAAGCAATTGCCCTTACTAAGTCATCAATTCTGCCAGAAACTGATTTAATTTGGTTTAGAGATTGTTTGGCCTCATCTACTAATCTAGTTCCTGTTATAACTTGTGCTGTACCAGTTTCCATAGCTGCTACGACTTCATTAGTTTCGCTTTGAATTTCTTCGACTAACATTGTAATTTCTGCGGTTGCTTCGGCTGACTGTTTTGCTAAATTTCTTACTTCTTCGGCAACTACCGCAAAACCTCTTCCTTCCTCCCCAGCATTGGCTGCTTCAATGGAAGCATTTAAGGCGAGTAGGTTGGTTTGTTCGGTAAAACTATCAATCAAGGTAACAACTTGAGAAATTTTCTGGGAAGATTCTCCCAAACGTTTAACTTTTTTGGCAGTTTCTGCTACGGTTTCTCTAATGGCTAAAATACCTTCTACTGTGAGGTTCATAGCTCTATCTCCTGTAGCTACAGTTAATGATGCTTCTTGTACTGCTTCTTCTGCCTTTGAGGCATTATAGGCTACATTAGCTATAGATTGAGACATGGTTTCAATCCGGGCTAAAGCATTATTCATGTCTTTAGTTTGTTCTTGAATTTGTGCGGTTAAATCTTGTACCAGAAATTCATTGTCACTGGCAGAGTCAGCTACCACTGAGGAAACTGATTGTACCTGATTGACAATTTTTCTGAGGTTTTCGATAGTTGCATTATAGGAATCGGCAATTGTTCCGATTTCATCTTCACTTACCGTCGCCCGAATAGTTAAATTTCCTTGACTAATTGGCTCTACTTCCATTAATAATTCTAAGGCTCGTTGTTGTAACCTATTTTTAATTTTACCTTGTTCAAGTGCCAACTTTTCTGCTTCGGCTTGGGATTGTTGTATTTGTTTAATATAAGACAAGCGTGCTAACACAGAACTTAACTCTCTGGCCAACTCTTTCATAAAGTTAATTTCGGATAATTCCCATTCATGGATAGTTTGGCAATGATGGGCAATTAATAATCCATACAATTCATCTTGCTCTACAATTGGTACTACCAAATTTGCTTTAATTTGCAAGCGTTTCATCAAGTCAAGATGATTGGGATGAAATGCTGCGTTAAAAACGTCATTAGTAGCTACGACTCGATCTTGTTTATATTCTTCTAATAACTCTTGAGGAATACAAGCATCTTCTATTTTCTGATTTTTAGCCGGAGTCCAACCTTTACCTACGGACTCAGAAATAATATAACCAGTCCAATCAGGGTTAAAACGATAAATAACTATTCTGTCTGTTTTTAATAATTCACGAGCTTGAGTTAAAGATTGAGCAAAAATTGTGGCTAAACTTTCTTCGTTTTCAACTTTAACACCACTAATTTCTGCGAGTAGCTGAACTTGCTCTACAGATTTTATTTGAGCATTAACAAAATTTTCTAATCTACTCGCCATCTGATTAATGTTACTTGCTAAAATACCCAACTCATTTTTACTATTAACATTAATCCTAGTATCTAGTTTTCCTTGTCCAATTTCTTCTACTGCTTTAGCTGTCTTTAAGATAGGTTTAGTTGCTTTATTTCCTAAATAAATAGCAATTAAAATTGCGAGCAAACTAGTAATAATAGTTCCATAAACTAAAATTGTACCTAATACTATATAAATAGCAAAGGCTTCCTCTGCATTCTTGGTAACTATTACTGCGGAATTAAAATCGGGAATATTTTCTATTTGACCAACGGGACTATAGGTAACTAATTGGTCTTCATTATTTTTTAAAGTATTGGTATATTCTCCTGAAAAAATCTTTTTTTTATCTTTTCTTGTTAGTAAAGAGGGAACAATTCCTTCTGCACCTTGATTAATTAATTCTTTTTGATTAGATGCAATTATTTCTGCATCATTATTAATTAAATACCAATCATGTTTTTCTGTTACATAACCACTCATATCTGCAATTAAATTATTTCCCGGAATCCTACTACGAATAATGGCAAAAGTTCTACCATTTTGTTTAATTGGTATGGCATATTCAAGACTTAATTGACCTGAAGACTTAGAAATTTTAAGATCATTTAAAGCTATTTTACCAGTGTTTTTCGTTTCTTGAAAATAGCTGCGATCGCCATAATTTCCCTGAAAAGGTCGATCGGAATCAGATTGAAATAAGGGATTTCCGTTCAAATCAAAAAATACAATACTATCGTAAAAACCTATATTTTTTTGAAAACTATCTAAAATAGCTTTTTTTTCAGCAAGGGTTGTATTTTGATATAAATCTGCATTGGTAAAAATAGGATGTTCGCTAAGTAAAATTGACTCTTGATAACGTTCCTGCAGAAATTGAGAAAACTTAAGTGCCACATTTTCACTAATATGAGATTGTTCTTGAACAATTTCCTCAGTCAGCTTAATATCCATATTATATAAAACAATCAAACTGACCACCAAAATAGGTAATGTACCCATAAAAATTGCAGCAGCAGTAGCTTGTGTTTTCAGACTATCAAAGAAGTTTATTTGAGTTTTTTGTTGCTGTTGATTAACTATATTTTCTGGTTTAATATTCTTATTGCCATTGCTTATTATTTGACCATTATTGAGAGAAGGATCTATTTTACTTTGATCTGCGATTGTCATAATTAACTCCTTGATTAGTAGTTAGTGGTTAGTAGTTAGTAGTTAGTGGTTAGTAGTTAGTAGTTAGTAGTTAGTAGTTAGTAGTTAGAAAGCTAAAGGCTAATCGCTAATCGCTAATCGCTAAAAGCTAATCGCTAAATAATAATTACACTTTAAACTGAGAAACGGTATCTTTTAATTCTTGAGATATTATTAACAATTCATCAAAAGAACCTGCCATATTTTGGGACGAAAGGAAAGTTTTTTTAGTTATTTCTGACACATCATCCATAGTTTTTATAACTATTTCTGAGTCTTCAAATTGTTGCAAAGCAGCAACGGTAATTTCTCCTACTAATTCATTAGTTTTTATGGAAGCCTGACTAATTTGATTTAATAAATCCCGTGCTTCTTCAACCAAAAAAGTACCTTGTAATACTTCCTCTGTACCTTCTTCCATAGCTTGAACTACATCTTTAGTTTCTCGTTGAATCCCCTCCACTAAATCAATAATTTCTGTGGTAGCTTGGGCAGATTGAGAGGCTAAAAGACCAACTTCTTCAGCAACCACCGCAAATCCCCTACCTTGCTCTCCTGCACGGGCTGCTTCGATGGCAGCATTTAAGGCGAGTAGGTTGGTTTGATTGGCAAAATTACTAATTAATTTAACTACTTTAGAAATTTTCTGAAAAGATTCTCCCAAGGCTTTTACCTTTTCGGCAGTAGAAGAAACAGTATCACTAATAGTCAAAATACCTTCTACAGTAAGGTTCATGACTTCATCACCTTTTTTAATAGTTTGATTCGCCTGTTGAACAGTAGTTTGAGCGTTTTTAGCGTTATTGGTCACAGCAACAATAGCTCGACTCATGGATTCAAGTTTGTCTAGAGCAGTGGACATTTCTTCTTGTTGTTGTTGACTTAATACTTTTAAATCTTGGATAGAAATTTCGTTAAGATTTGTTGCGTTACTCACTTTTTCGCTAGTTTTTTGTACTTGAGTAACAATCTTGTTAAGACTTTCTATGGTAGCGTTATAGGAGTCAGCCAAAGTACCGATTTCATCTTCACTTACTGTAGCCCGAATAGTTAAGTCCCCTTGACTAAGTGGCTGTACTTCCATTAATAACTGTAAAGCTCTCTTTTGAATTTTATCTTTAAGTTCTTGTTGCTCTTGAGCTAATTTTTCGGCTTTTTGGCTAGTTTGTTGAATTTGTTGTAGGAAAGATACCCTATCTTGAATAATTTGTAATTGGATTGCTACATCCTGCATCAGGTTAATTTCATCAGATTGCCAATTATGTTTTTCAGCACAATGATGGGCAATTAATAGGGCAAATAAGCCATTTTGTCCGATCATAGGTACAACTAAATTGGATTTGATTTCTAATCTTTCCATCAAAGCTAAATGCTCTGGATGAAAACCAGAATTAAACACATCATCATAAGCAACTATCCTGCCATCTTGATAAGCTTGGATAAATTCTTGAGAAATACAAGTATCATTAAATATTTCTCGCATAGCACTTGGCCAATTTTCGGCTAAAGATTCATGGGAGATATACCCACTCCAATCAGGATTAAATTTATAAATTACTACCCTATCAACCTTTAGTTGTTGCTTGATTTTCTCTAATGCTTGATTAAAAAATAAAAATTTACTTTCTTCATCCTTAGCACCTGAATTACTAATTTCAGCTAATAATAAGGCTCTGTTTGTTGCTTTTTCTTGGGTAACTAATAAGTTTCTCACTCTAGTTAATAATTCATTAAAACTTTGAGCTAAAGTTTTAGTTTCCCTTGTACCCAAAAGTTGAGCTTCTATGGCTAAATCACCAGTGGCAACTTTGGCGGCTACGGTAGATAATTGATTTAAAGGTTGAGAAAGTCTCTTAGATAGAATAAATAAAATTATGGTGACGGCAATTAAAAGAAGAATAACGGCACTAGCAAATAAACCGATTACACCACTTCCAGCCTGATTAATGTCTTTTATATCCATAGACGTAGAAACAACCCAGCTAGTACGGGGAATGGTAGCTAGAGTATATTGACGATTTTGATAGGCAAAGGAAGCAATTAAAATTTCTTCTCCATTTTGTTCGTAAATGGGAGTAAATTGCGGCTTAATACTAGATTCGCTCTTGAATTCAGCTAAATTCATTTCTGTAATTAAATTAACGTCAGCCACTGTTGTTATCATGGCTTGGGCTAATTTAATAATTTCTTCTGAGCCTAAAATTGGCTGATTAGTTTTAGTTTCTGCCGTACTCAGGGTGAGAATTTCCTGTTCTGAGTTAGGTACAAAAACTTGTATGATTTGAGAACCACTTAAGCCGGCTTTTCTGAGATAATCTGAAATAATCGTAAATCTAGTAGCTGGTAAAAATCCTTGAATTACCCCTAAAAATGCTCCAGAATTAGGGTCTTTAATTGCTTGAGCTAATGATAAACCATAGTTATTAGCAATACTATTCACTGAACGATTTTTATTTTTTGCCTCTTGCCACCAGGTTTCTTCTTTGTGGTTTAAGCGATTTACAGAATTACTATAGGCAACATTAAAACCATTGCTTTGAGTTAAGAGCAGGGAATTTAAACCAGCGTCATTAGCTGTTTTTTTAAGATAGTTATTAATAGTGGCATCAACAACAATTAATTTATCTTTTTGATATTTGCTTTCTAGTTGTGGTAAAGGTGAGGCTAGTAAATTTTCTGCGTTGATTTGGTTGGTAGTATTGTTAATTGCTTGAATAATCAAAGGATTATTAGCTAAAGTAGCAGGAATTTTGTCAGCTTCATTAATGGTTTGTAAGGCTATTTCTCCAGTCAATAAGGCTTGATCCTTTAATTCTTCCTTAACCCTAGTAATTTCTTTTTGGCGAATATTGACATAGCCAAAAATTCCAATAACAACTAAAGGAATAAGGGCAGCAGGAAGTAACGTTTGCAGTAGCTGAGTACGTAAGGTTGTACCTTCGGAAATTTTAATGTCTAAAGAAGGAGTTTGCAGCACCTTGTTTTTTTTTGATGCTTTAAGCTTTTTCTTGATTTTAGTCTTAGAATTGGGAGAAGAAGTTTGACTCATGTTACTTAATATAAATAATTATTCATTAATAGTAATAGTAGAGGTAAGGCAAGAGGCAAGAAGCAAGAGGCAACAGTTTTTTATCTCCCTTCGGGAGAGGGAACAGGGAATAGGCGTAAGGGCAACAGTCAATTTTTGAGTTGAATTAAGATTTGTTAGCTGTTTCCTCGAATAATCACAGGGTTACAGAACCCTGAGTAATATTCAAAAATCGAAGATAGTCTCCAGAAGATCTTCTTCCATAACCTTCAGCAATATTGGCAGGAATAGAAGAAGCAGATCTTCTAATTTGTTGACTCATTCCATAAAGTTCTTCCTTGGGAAATATTTTTGTTAATGAATAACACATTTCGGCAATCATCATTCCTTTTTCCCAAATTTTTAAGTCTTTAAAGTCTTTTATTTCAGACATTTTACTACTATATCAATATATTTTCTGTTGCCTCTCTTGGTTGATTGGATATGGCAAGCGGGGCTCGCCATCCCTCAACCGCTTTTGCCTGTTGCCTGTTGCCTGTTGCCTGACGAATGCAATTCGTCTAATCAACTTTAAACTTACCTACAGTTTCCTGCAATTCTTTAGCAAGGGCAAGTAATTGGGAAAAGGAGCGAGAAATAGAGCGGGAATCTTCAGAATTAGTTTCAGCAATTTGAGCGACATCATCGATGGTTTGACTTATTATTTTTGAATCTTCAGTTTGTTCTTGGGTTGCTGAGGCTATATCTTTTACTAAGTTATAAATTTTCTGAGTAGCAGCATTAATCAGATCCAAACTAGACCGAGTTTCATTAACTAAGTTCGTTCCTATTTCTACTTGTTCAGTACCATTCGCCATAGCTTCAGCTACCTTAGCAGTTTCAGATTGAATCTCTTTAACTATCATCTCAATATCTTCTGTTGCTTGGGATGACTGGGCAGCCAACTCTCTCACTTCATCAGCGATAACAGCAAAACCAACTCCTTCTTCTCCTGCTCTAGCGGCTTCAATGGAAGCTTTTAAAGCGAGTAAATGGGTTTGAGCGGCAAATCGACTAATCAAACCCACAACTTCAACAATTTTTTCCGATGATTCCCCTAATTTTTTTACTGTATTGGCAGTATTTTGTACCGTGCTTCTGACGGTTAAAATACTTTCTACAGTGCGGTTCATGGCTTCATCTCCCGCCTGTACGGTTAAGGAGGCTTCTTGTACTGATTTTTCTGCTTCTAAGGCACTATTTGCCACATTATTCACAGATTGGTTCATTGTCTGAATGCGGTTAAGGGCATCCTTAATTTCTGTGGCTTGCCGTTGAGACTCTTGGGCTAGATTCTCCATTAAACTCTCATTAATGTCAGTAATTTCCGTTACTTGATTACTGGTGGTTTTTACCTGTCGAACAATTTTTCTTAAACTTTCGATGGTAGCATTATAGGAGTCGGCTATAGTTCCAATTTCATCAGGGGTAATACTAGCTCGAATGGTTAAGTCTCCTCGACTCAAAGGATCGACTTCCATCAATAAATCTAACGCCCGTTTTTGTAATTGTTCTTTTTCTTTTTGTTGTTCTTGTCGGGCTACTTGTTCTTGTTGAATAAAGTTAAGTTTATCTAAGGATATTCCTAATTGAACGCTAATTCTTTCCATAAAATTGATTTCATCACTTGTCCAATGATGTTGGTTAGCACAGTGATGAGCGATGAATAAACCAAAAAGTTCTCCTTGATTCAGAATGGGTAGGATTAAATTAGATTTAACTTGTAAACTTTCCATTAAGGCCAAATGATCTTCATGGAAACCTGCTTGAAAAACATTATCATTGGCTAAGACTCTACCGTTTTTGTAAGCTGCGATTAATTCTTCAGGAATACAAGAGTCTTGAATGGCTCGATTAATTGCTGTATCCCAACCAGCTTTAACCGATTCATGGGAAATATAACCGCTAAAATCCTGATGAAAACGATAAATGACCATACGATCTACTTCGAGGATTTGACGAGCTTTAGTCAAGGTTTGGTTAAAGATAGAATCTAGATTTTCTTGATTAATAGCTTGTTCGCTGGAAATTTCTGACAAAAATAGGGTTTGGTCATTAGTTTTTTGTTGATCTGCTAATAATTTATTGACTGCATTTAAGAGATTATTAAAAATTTCGGCAAGATTTTCCGTTTCAGCCATACCATCAGCTTTAGCTGAGAGATTAAAGTCTCCTTCGGCGACTTGGTTAGCAGTGGTGGATAAATCTACTAAGGGTTTAGATAAGCGTTTAGAGAGAATTAAAACGATAACTGTGGATAATATTGCCAAAACAATACTAATTTGAGCAAAAGTAGCTAATAATTCATTGGCTACTGCCTGAATATCGCTAATTTCAATGGATGCTACCCCTATCCACTTGGTTTCAGGAATGGTAGCTATGGCATACTGACGATTTTCATAAGTTAAGTCAGCTATAAGGGCTATTTCTCCTGCTTCATGTTCAAAAGGTTTAATGGTTAAACTAACTGGATATTTAGTTTCCCAACTCGTGGCTAACTCTTCTAAATCAACTCCTGGATTTTCAATGGCTTCGACTAAAGATGAACCAATTTCTAGGATTATATCTCCCCCGATAATTTCTCCTGCTTCAACTACAGCCTCATCTCCGCTAAAGGTATTAAAGAGATTGGTGCTAACAGGATCAATTAGCTGGACAATTTGAGTACCTTTAATACCGGCGTGTTCAAGATATGTCGCTACTAGACCGAATTGTTGACTAGGCAATACGGATTTAATTACGCCGAGAAATTCACCTGATTGAGGATCGTTAATTCTTTGGACTAATTCTATACCAAAAGTCTGGCTCGATTCATCAAAACCACTTAATTCAGAAGATTGTTCTTGACTTTGACCAATTTGCCACCATGCTTCATCTCTTTGGACAAAATCTGAAGTTAGGTTACTGTAAGCTACATTAAAGCCATTTTTATCAGTAAAAAATATTTCAGCAAATTCCGTATTCTGAACTAGATTTTGTAAATAATTATTAAGAACTTGATTATTTTCTAGGAGTTTGTTTTGGGAAAATCTTTTTTCTAGTTCGGCAATAGGCAGTTGAGCTAATCCTTCACTTTCTACTTTTAATCTCGCTTTTTTAATAGCTTCAATAACTAATGGATTTTGACTCAATAATTTGGGAGTGTCCCAAGCATTTCCTATAATTACACTGGCAGCTTCTCCAGTTAATAAGGCTTGATCTAATAACAAATTACTGATACGTTGTTCTTCCCTCTGTTGAATGTTACTGTAGCCTAAAAAACCAGCTAAAGTAAGGGGAATTAATACTGTGGGTAAAACTGTTTGTAATAATTGCCTAGCAAGGGAATTACTTTTTTTTCTACCTTTCTCAAATATAGGTTTTTCTGGCAATTGCTGCTTATTTTTCTGAACTTTAACGGGTTTAGTGCCGTTTTCTAGATTAAAAGAATCTTTAATATTTTCAATAATTTGTGGTTTTGGCGGTGTTTGCGTCATATTATTTACCAGTGTAGGAGCTTGAAAACAAAGCCCGAAGTCTTAATTTATTTTAATGATGGGGCGTTGTTAACACGCTTCCATATTATTAATTATCAATTTTGATACATTATTATGAAGTATAGCAAGGATATTTAGTTTAAAGATTATTAATTTTTTGGTAATTTTATCGATTTGTGTAAATATTATGGACTGTTGACTCTTAAGGTCTTTTTTTTACTTTTTTTTAAGAAAAGTTGGTAACAATAAATAGTAGTGATAATTCGGCTTTCAACGATGAGGTAATTATGGCTACTGACGATCGCAAAAAACGTATTCGAGAACACTTAAAGCAAAGTTCTGAGTTAGAATTAATTTCTGCTCCAAAAACAATTAAAATTCCTAGTTCTGAAAGTAAATCTGTTGAGGAAACTATTCCTAACCCTGAAATTATTGCCACTCCTTCCATAGCTCCGAAAATCAAACGAAAAACGGAAATTATGGATCATGTAAATCGGAGTAGTAATTTTTCTGATTTTTCTCTGTCTTCAGAACAACGTAAAAAACAAATTATCGAGCATATTCGTAAAAGTATTGATTAATTCTTAATAGATAGAGAATTGCTTATCAATAGTACCAAGTATAGCAAGAGAGCTATACTTGGTATTTTATAAAAGTAAAGAGTTACTTCTGTTACTGACAACTTTACTTGAGCTAAGTTATAGTAAAGAATGGAAAATACTAAACTAAAAGATAAATAGGTAAAAGATAATGAATAATCCATCTTTTGATGCAGAATCAATTCTTAAAAAAGATGAATTTGTCTTAGCAACTACTAACGATGTTTTTGGATTGAATAATCAAAGAACGCCAGAAGAAATTGAAGAAATAATTTGTCAATATTTTTTAATTAAAGTTGAAGAAGAATCCTCTCAATGGATGTTTAATGAATTTGATAATTTATTTATTCTAGGAAATCGAGTATCTAATAAGGTAATTCAAAAATATCTTGAGAAACTGATTTCTTGGGAAAAAGAAGAGGTATTTATTCGTACCCTTAAACGTTGCTGTTTTATTTTATTAAATAACTGGAAAACAAGAAGAAGTTATGAATATTGTGATAAGTTAATTACTTTTTTGAATGGGGTAAAAAATAATGTAGTAATTCCGGTAGATAAAACCGATGAAATGAGGATTAGATGGATTATTAAATACCTCAAAAGCGATGAATATGAAGCAATGAAGAATTTTGCTGGACAACATTTAGGCGGAAGTCCTAGTTTTGCTAAACATCTTCAATCTGTTCCTTCATCAAATAGTAAAAGTCATGTTGACAATTTTGAATATGTAGAATATATTAGCCATAAATATAATTACCAACTAATAAAAAAATATCATTTACAAGCAAAAGAATTTAATCAAAAAAGTTTAGGTGTTCCTTACCAAAACATCAAAAATGATTTATATGAATACATTTTTTCTGATATAGAAGCCAATGATAGTTTATTCGATCTTGTTAAAGATAAAATTTATCAAGATATAGATAATTATTATGAAGGTGAACAAGATAAACTTTGGGATAGTAATTTATCTTTAAGAACTTTTAATAAAATTTTGGATAAAATTACGATTAGTAAAGAAAAAAGTCCATCTTCAGTTTTTATGTCTTTAATTACCCAAGGTTATTTAAGTATTTGGATTAATATTTTGATTAAAATTATTTTAGTCTCACCCCATAGTAATAAATATTTGGATTATTGTATTACTAATTTAATAGAATATTACAGACACTCTACAGTTTTTGATTTTGAATGGTTAATAAATATGTTATCTAGTATTAAAAGATATACCACAATTGAAATTTATCGCATAGAGAAAAAAATTAAAAAAATGGAGTAATAAGAAAATTTTATTCGTTATTCGTCATTAGTCATTCGTTTGTTATTTCTAATGACCAATGACTAAAAACTAATAACTATTTTACAAATTGAGGCATAATTTCAGTAGCGGTAAATAAGCCATTCATACCTCTACCAGACAATGCAATACCCGCTTTAAGATAGCCAAAAGCAGGCCCACAAACGTTAGCTGCCATACTGGTTTCATCCCCTAAAGTAAAGGTATGGGTAGAAATTTTACCCTCAAAGGTACGTCCAGTTATTTTTACATTAGTGCTTAAGGGCTTTTTAGCATTGCGAGTATCAACTACTCCCCCCACTGTTACTTGCTCTCGACGACAAATTCCGGCTAACTCTAACATAATATCGTCAGCGTGTTCCATATTTTCTAAAGTAAGAATACCGTTGGTTTTGTCTAAAAAGGCTTCAACTTCTGCATCACTCATGCTATTCGCTGTTTCGACATTAAAACCGGGTAAATGGGCAATATCTTCACGAATAGTCGCACGATAAGCTTCCCAATTAGCAATACCTACGCCAAAAGTAATTTTAACGCTGTGAATTTCAGCGTAACTTTGAGCCGCTACGGCAGCCGCCGCAGTTAATAATCCGGGTGTAGCACCACAACCTGTCATATAAGTAATTCCTGCAGTTTGTAATTCGTCTTTTAACGCTAAAATTTGTTCCATCGCGCTAGTACGTTTAAGTGCATCAACTAAAACTCCTTTCCAGCCAGACTTAATAAATTTTCTCACCACATCAGCCATAAAGGTATTAGGCAAGTTAGGTAAAGCTAAAAAATAACCGTCAACATCAGCTTTGCTAATTAATTCTTCAATACTTTTATTACTAAGAATACCTGAAGGCTCAACATGGCCTACTGAGCCTTTTTGATAATAAGTTTTAATACAAATATCTTCATTTAAGCCATTGTCTTGGTAAACATAACCATGTTTATCAGCAGCCGCAACTAAAATCATCTCCTGCTTAGGTGCTAAAATCCTTACTGCTGCTTGTCCTAAACCACCAAAACCTAATACTCCTACTTTAATTGGATTAGTCATAATTTTATATTTCCTCAAATAATATCTAAGTCTTTATCTTTATGAATTTGACTCCAATATAAATTTATCGTAATTTGAGCCGATCTTATTTTAGATTTGTAGAGGTTATAGTAATTAAGTTATCTCAAAAAACAGGAATGCAAATTAAATTCTTGTAATTCTGCGATTGCATCAGAGGCACTTTGTAGCTTGATCTTACCTGCTTTAAATTCAGCTAAAGAAACTTGGGCATCTTCAGCAATCTCATCTCTACTTGACGTTAATTTAGCAGGAGAAATAGCAGAAAATTGGTACGAATTAGCGGAAAATTTAATTTCTCGCTTTTTATTGCCCCTTGTCACTAGAGTATGGATGTTTTTAACAAGTAAGGTCGGCATTTTTGAGTTATGAATTAATAATAAGAATATTTTAACAACATGGTGAAAATATCATCTAAATTCTCTAGAAAATTAATGTATGCTGTATGCCTTTATAGAAAAGTAGTTTAGACTACAAAATCCTAGAGAAATTAGATATTTAATTAAAAAAATTTGCTATAAATATTAAGCAAAACTTACAATTTGTGAAAGTACAGTACCCATTCTTTGTGAACTTTTGCTAAAATTTGACAAATAAAAATAAAATAGGGCGATGTCCCACAAAGTAATTTGAGTATTCATACTCAGTATAATCACAACCCAGGAGGGAAAAATACCCCGCCATGAGCATGGAAACCCTAGAATTTGTGATTTACCCTGATGGTAGGGTAAAAGAGAAAGTAACAGGGATAGTTGGTGCATCTTGTCAAGAGGTGACTGCGGCTATTGAAGCCCAGCTTGGGCGAGTAGTTTCTACTGAAACCACGTCGGAATATTTTACTCAATCAGTATCCAATTCAGTAAAAGCCAGTAATAATAATACAGCTTTTAGTGATTGGTAAATTTGTCGTTTTTTAAACTATTTCACTTTAATTAACCGGAATTATGTCACATTTTAGTAATATTAAAACCCAAATCCGTAATCTTGATTCTTTAAAGGCTGCTTTAAACGATTTAGGAATTAATTGGAAAGATGGTAGTGGTAATGTGAGAGGATATCAAGGGCAAACTCTTACTGCTGAGGTAATCGTTGAACAAGAAAATGATTATGATATTGGCTTTAGTTGGAATGGAGTAGAATACGAATTAGTAGCTGATTTACAATATTGGCAACAACCTTTGACAGTAGAAGGTTTCTTAAGACAAGTTACCCAACGTTACGCTTACAATACCGTAATTAATGAGGCAACTAACCAAGGATTTCAAGTAGCTGAAGAACAAAAAAATGAGGATGGTTCAATTCGTCTAGTTGTGCAACGCTGGAGTGCTTAATGTCTAAATTTGCCGAAAATCCTAGTGAAACTGGCATATTTTCTGATAAAACTGGTTTTGAACCAGAACTTGGGGGAATTTTTAGAGATTCTCCCGAAAGAACTGGTTTTGAACCAGAATTGGGTGGTGAATTACGTCAAAAAGGTGCTTATGTAGATGAAACTACCTGTATTGGTTGTAAACATTGCGCCCATACTGCCCCCAATACTTTTTATATTGAGCCTGAATATGGCCGAGCTAGGGTAATGCGTCACGATGCTGACTCAGAAGAGTTAATTCAAGAAGCAATAGATACTTGTCCAGTTGATTGCATTCATTGGCACGATTTTACTAAACTAAAACGTTTAGAGGAAGAACGCAAATATCAAGTAATTAAACATTTAGGCTTTCCTCAAATTAGCAAAAAAAAGAAAAAACGACCAAAATTAACTTGATAATAGTTTTTTAGTCGGGGATAATTCATTAATTACCCCTAATTTTTGTTAGTTGAGAAAATTATAATTGATGCTCGGCTAGTATTTTTTCTACTTTTGCGGATTCAATTTTAGAAGTAATTTTATCACCTTCATGTAAATCTCGTTGAGTTTTAGTTAAACTGACCGTAGAGCCTACTGAAAATAATAGTCCCATTGTCATATATCCTTTAATCCAATTATCAACTGGAAGATAAAAAATTCCGATAAAAGTTGCACTAACTGATATAACAAAAGATAACCAAGTTTGAATTACCCAAGCTGTACTATGATCTTGATTAATAAGTTTTTTAGCCATTATTTATGTACCTATAAAAATAATTTCTAATTGTGAACTAGCTAATATAATTTAATATTAATTAACTAATTATCAAGATATATTATTAGCTATGACACTTTAATAAGTGTCTATTTTTTGACAAGCTATTTCCTCTTGGGAATTTATATTTGTTTGGCTAAAACTTGGTTTAACTTACCACTACGGAAACCTTCTAAATCTAAAGTTACATAAATAAATCCATATTCTTGAAATTGAGATACTAATATATCTAGATTAGTTTTTGAAACAAATTCTTTTATTTCTTCAGTAGGTAATTCAATCCTTGCCGTATCTCCAGAAGAGCGCACTCTCAGATTTTTATAACCTAATTTCCGTAAATAAACCTCTGCCCTTCCTACCCTTTGCAATTTGGCAATAGTAATTTCTTCGTTATAGGGAAAACGAGAGCTTAAACAAGGTTGTGCGGGTTTATCCCACCAAGGTAGGTTTAATTTTTGAGAAATTTCCCTAATTTCGGCTTTGGTAATCCCTATTTCAGCTAAAGGTGAGCGCACTCCCCTTTCTTTTGCCGCTTGTATTCCGGGGCGATAGTCTCCTAAGTCATCGGCATTGACTCCATCTACCACATAGGGAAAACCTCGTTTTTGAGCAATGGGTTTTAAGTTATCGTGAAGTTCACTTTTACAAAAATAGCAACGATTGACTGGATTAGAGGTATAATTTGGATTATTCATTTCCTGAGTTGCGATTATCTCATGTTTAATCCCAATGGAAGCAGCTTGAATCCTTGCATCTTCTAATTCTTCTGGTAATAGAGACGGAGAAACCGCAGTAATAGCTAAAGCATTATCACCTAAAACATCATAGGCTATTTTAGCGACTAAGGTACTATCAATTCCTCCTGAATAAGCAATTAAAGCTTGTTTCATCTCTTGAAAAAGATTTTTTAGTTGTTGTAATTTTTCCATCATAACTCCATATTTTTTAATAGTAATAATTATAAAAAATTCACTTCTAAAGAGGAAGATATACAGTAAAACAGCTACCTTTGTCCAATTCAGAAGTTACAATTATGTCACCTCCATGTAACTGTGCTAATTTACGAGATAAAGCTAATCCCAAACCCGTACCTTTATTGTTTTTATGCATAGGAGTTTTGAGTTGTACAAAGGGCTGAAATAATTTTGCTTGATCTTCTTTTTTAATACCAATACCAGTATCAATTACAGAAAAAGCTATTTGTTTTTTTTCTATATTTACCCGTAAGGTTATACTACCAGTTTCTGTAAATTTAATGGCATTAGATAAGAGATTAATTAATATTTGCTTTAAACGACGACGATCGCATTTACAAAAATCAATCTGAGGATTAATATCTAATTTTAATTCTAGTTTTTTTTGATTTGCCATATTTTCAACTATGGACATAGAAGCTAGGCATATATCTTCTACAGCTATTTTTTCAAAAAATAATTCTTCTTTTGCTGCATCAATTTTTGATAAATCTAAAATATCATTTATTAATTCTAAAAGATGAGCTCCTGACTGTCTAATTGCTTGAACATATTGTATTTGTTTATGATTAAGTTCGCCATATATTTGCTCGTCTAGCATTTTGGCAAAACCTAAAATTCCTGTTAAGGGAGTACGCAATTCATGGGTCAATTGAGAAAATAATTCTAAGCGATTATTATCTTTAATTTTGAAATTTTTTTGTTCATTTTCTTTTATTTTTATACATTGTTTTATTTCTTTTTCTACATAATATTCATGGATAATAAAGCTACATTGTTCAGCAATTATTTCAATCAAATTCAAATCATTATTTGACCATCCATCACAATAATTATAAAAACAAATCACTCCTAAATATATATTTTCAAATATCAAAGGTAGTAATAAAATGTTTTTAATAAAATATTTATTGACGATATTTGTAACAATTTTAGGGACAATATTATCAAATTTATTTAAAAGAACAGGTTGACCTTTAAGCAATAATTCATGGTAATGATTTACGATAAATTGCCAATGATTCAAATCAAATTCTTTTTGCTGATTAGCAGTGTAATAAAGATTATGGTTTACTGTATTATTATCTTTTTGATTTATAGCAATAAGACATTTTGTATCTGTCAAATTTTCCTCAATAATGTTGATACATAATTGTAGATTATGAGATAAGGATGAATGATTTTTTGTTTTTTGTATCAGATCGTTAATAATAACTTGTTGTTGTAATTTTTCTTGTTGATTAAGTTCAAAAATTGATTGGGTAATTGTTTTGGGCAAATCCCTTAATTTATGTCGTAATAAATAACCATTAACCCCTGCTTTAATACATTCAATAGCAATTTCATCACCTAAAGGATCTGTAAGTAAAATTATTGGTATTTTTTTATTTAAGTTAAATAACCATGAAAATTCTATTAAAGGAGATTGTTTCACTGTACCTGATAAGTTATAATCAAAAATAATGGCATCATATTTATTGATTATTGGTAATAAATTAATCTCTTGAGCAGAAATCACATCATAATTATATAAAAGGTTTGCCCCTGTCATAGTTGAAATGATATTCTTAACGTGAGCATCTCGATCGCAAATAATCAGCAAATTCAGGTATTGATTTAATGGTGATGTGATTTCTGGCTGCTGCATTAACGGGAAATAGCTCAACATAAAAAGTCTTTAATTTTAAGGATAAATCATTTTTGGCTGATTTGACTGACAGGATTATATTCTATTTGAATATTTTTAGCTATTTTTAAAATTGACGACGGGAAAAAATTATGACGGTTATTGTTAATAACATCATAGTATATAGTATTCCATATAATCCATGGGCAATAAGTTCATTAATACTTGGTAGCACGTTATAAACCGCTTCATTTTTTAAGTTTAATCGAGATAAATCTGGTAAAATTACATACAATACTTCTGTAAAAAATTTAATACTATCGTTCTTACTGATTTTTCCTAATTCTAATAAATCACTACTAAAATTACCCATTAAATAAACACCAAAACTTAATAATGTAGCAAGAATAGAACTTGTAAAAACACCAAATGTTAAGGATATAGCAATAATTAAAGAAAGTTGAAGTAATAGGTAGAATGATGAAATTATTAAACTACCCAAGGGATAAGAAATACCACTAACAGTCAGTATAATCAGGTAAATAACCATCATAATACTCACCATAACTGCTATAACAGCAGATAAGCCTAAATGCTTACCTAAAATAAACTCTGAAGAACTAATAGGTTTAGGAATTAAAACTAAAACTGTTTTTTTTTCTATTTCTTTATTAATTAATCCTGTACCTACAAAAATTGCAATAATTGCACCCAGTAACTCAATAGTTCCTAAACCAAAATCAACGATAATTTTATCATCAGCACCGACAGAAATTTCAGGTAAAAGTCGCTGTGCAATAATAAGTAAAAGGGCAAAGAAACCAATTATATATAATATTCTATCTCGAATGACTTCTTGAAAACCGTTAGCTGCTATGGTCCAAATTCTAGATAAATTCATTATGCTTTAATAATTGAGAGTTAATCTTAAGTTATCGGCATAATTATAGCAAAATTTCCTTTTTTTAAAACAACACAAATATTTTACAAATTTGAAATAACAGGGTAAACTAATCGGGTATTTTCTTAAATATATATTGCTCACCAATGACAAGAAGTGGAATTGGCATCCGTACTGCACAATTACGTTCAGAACGTATAACCGGACAAATTCATATTTATGATGGAACAGGAAAAGGCAAGTCTCAAGCTGCATTGGGAGTTGTACTACGTTCTATTGGCTTAGGGATTAATTCTTCAATTCCGTCACGGGTATTATTATTAAGATTTTTAAAGGGGCCAGGGCGCAGTTATGATGAAGATGCGGCAATTTCGGCTTTACAACAGGGTTTTCCTCACCTTATCGACCATGTACGCACTGGTAGGGCTGAATACTTTGGCTCAGAAGAAATAACTCGTTTCGATCGCAAGGAAGCCCAAAGGGGATGGGATATTGCTAAAGGTGCGATTGCCTCTGACTTATATTCTGTAGTAGTTTTAGATGAATTAAACCCTGTTTTGGATTTAGGCTTATTATCCGTAGAAGATGTGGTTAAAACATTGACAAAAAAACCAGAACACTTAGAAATCATTGTTACTGGTAGAGATTCACCTCAAGAATTAATAGATTTGGCAGACTTACATTCAGAGATGAAACCCCATCACACTGGCGATTCCGCCATACCCGGTATTGAGATTTATACTGGCGCAGGAAAAGGCAAATCAACCAGTGCTTTGGGTAAAGCTTTACAAGCCATTGGTAGAGGTATTAGTGCGGATAAATCCCATCGTGTCCTTATTATGCAATGGTTAAAAGGTGGTACGGGTTATACGGAAGATGCTGCCATCGCAGCTTTAAAAAATAGCTATCCTGATTTAGTGGATCATCAGCGCAATGGTAGAGATGCCATTGTTTGGCGAGGACAACAACAAGAGTTAGACTATATTGAAGCCGAGAGGGGTTGGGAAATTGCCCGTGCTGCCATTGCCTCTGGAGTATATAAAACCATAATTTTAGACGAATTAAACCCAACGGTTGATTTGGATTTATTGGCAGTCGATCCTATTATACAAACTTTAATTAGAAAGCCCCCAGAAACGGAAGTAATTATTACAGGGCGTTGTCTTAATCAACCTGCTTATTTTAATTTAGCCAGCGTCCATTCTGAAATGATTTGTCATAAACATTATGCAGAAAGGGGAGTAGATTTAAAACGAGGAGTAGATTTTTAGAGGTCTAGTTTCATCTAATTTCCTTGTTATTAATAAGTATTCAGAAACATTTATAAAAATTATAAGGTGGGCAATTTTTATAATAATTTTTGGATAAAAGTTTAAGCTATTAGGTAAATATTGCCCACCCTACAAAAATTGAGAATTAAGCAAATGCCACTGCATTTTTAATTGTAAAAATTTTCTCAATTACTTCCTCAACTACTTTATCCGGAGTAGATGCACCAGAAGTTACACCAATAGTAATTTTTCCTTCAGGAAGCCAATTTTCTTGAACCTCAATATCCCCATTTAAAGGTTTATGAAATACTTGATTACCGGGGCCGATACGCTCTGCGCTATCAATATGATAGGAGGGAATATTCCTTTCAATGGCTATTTCTTGTAAATGAGTAGTATTAGAAGAATTAAAACCGCCAATAACTACCATTAAAGATAAATCTTCTTCTACTAAATCGAGCATAGCATCCTGACGCTCTTGGGTAGCATCGCAGATAGTATTAAAACTCATAAAATGCTGATTAAGTTCAATTGGCCCATATTTTTGTAACATGGTTTTTTCAAACAATTTACCAATATCTTCGGTTTCTGTTTTTAACATGGTTGTTTGATTAGCAATCCCTAATCTAATTAAATCTTTGTCAGGATCGAAACCTTGAGAATAAGCATTTTTAAACTTAGTTAAAAACTCCTGTTTATCTCCACCATGAAGAATATAATTAGCAACATAACTCGCTTCATCTAAGTTTAAAACCACTAAATATGTACCAGCAAAAGAGCTAGTAGCTACTGTTTCTTCATGTTTATATTTGCCATGAATAATCGAAGTATAATCTCTTTTTTTATGCTTTTCTACAGAGTTCCAAACCTTAGAAACCCAAGGACAAGTAGTATCAACTATGGTGCAACCCTTATCATTGAGTAGCTCCATTTCGCTAACACTAGCTCCAAAGGCTGGTAAAATTACCACATCCCCAGAGTTAACCACAGAAAAGTCTTTGTTGCTATTTTCTACAGGAATAAAGCCTACATTCATTTCTTTGAGGCGATGATTAACCGAGGGATTATGGATAATTTCATTGGTAATCCAAATATTTTCTTTCGGGAAATGTTGACGAGTTTCATAGGCCATTGCTACGGCTCGTTCTACTCCCCAACAAAAACCAAAAGCTTCGGCTAAACGAATAGTTACGTTTTCCCTTTGTAATTGATAATTATTATTACGGATTTCTTGAATCAGATTACTTTGATATTCGCTGTTTAATACATCTGTAACTTCTGCTTCGTGACCAAAACCTTTACGATGGTAGTTGTCTGATTGTTGTAATGCACGTTTAAAAGCTTTTGTATCCATTGGGTTATTTTTATGACTATTAACTGACTAATTGTTATTTTAATTGGTTATTGTCGTTCAGAGACAAATGAAGGATAAGCGATAAATGATAACCAATTTATTCTCGCCTAGTAAAAATTATTGTTTCTTCAGTTTGTCTAAATTCAATATTAAATTTGTCAAATATTTAGTTCTCTACCTAATAACAAATAGAAAAAACCCGCCTTTCGGAGACGGGAATTGGATTTTAAGTTAATAGTTAACCTAAATTATTTATTCTGATTTTGTGAATTCACTAGCACCACTGATACCTCCAGCAGCACCACCAAAAAGGACATCAGATTCTTTGACAAAACCACTGTAGGCTTCCATACCGTGTTCGCCAATATCTAAGCCTCGTAATTCTTCTTCTAAACCAACTCTGATGCCTACTATTGCTTTTAAAGCTAACCAAACAACAAAGCTAAAAGCTACAGTAAAACCACCAATGGAAAGAATACCGATGATTTGAGTAACAATATTACCTGTCCCAAAAATACCAACAGCTAAAGTTCCCCAAATACCGCAAACTAAGTGAACTGAAGTTGCACCAACGGGATCATCAATTTTGATACTATCAAAAAAGCTGACGGAGAATACAACAATTATGCCTGCGATCGCACCAATGATAATGGCGGAAAGATAACTAACATCAGCACAACCGGCGGTAATACCAACTAAACCAGCCAAAATACCATTGATAGTCATGGATAAATCTGGTTTACCATCCTTAATCCAAGAGGTTGCAGTGGCAGTACAGCCACCGGCTGCGGCGGCTAAGTTGGTAGTCAGAGCAATATAGGGGACATTGGCAGTTGCTGCTAATTCTGAACCGGGGTTAAAACCAAACCAACCAATCCATAAAATTAAACAGCCCAGAGTCGCAATACTCATATTGTGACCCGGAATAGCATTAATTCTACCATCTCTATATTTACCTTCTCTGGGGCCGAGTAAAGCCGCACCCACTAAAGCAGCCCAACCACCGACGGAGTGTACTACAGTTGAACCAGCAAAATCAGAAAAGCCCATTTCGCTTAACCAACCGCCATCCCATACCCAATGTCCAGTAATGGGATAGGAAACAGCCACTAAAAGGAAGCTAAAGATTAAAAAGGCATCATATTTAATTCTTTCTGCTACTGCACCAGAAACAATTGTGGCTGCGGTTGCTGCAAAAGCTACTTGGAAAAGGAAAGAAATTGCTGGCGGTACCGCTTCTGGATAGTTAGCATCTCCGTAGGGAGTACCATCACCATTAAAGAAGAAACCAGCTAATCCAATAAAGGGATTACCTTCTCCGTACATTAAAGCAAAGCCCATCGCCCAATAGGCAATAGTTGCGATCGCAAATACAATTAGGTTTTTCGATAAAATATTAACCGCATTTTTTTGGCGACAAAATCCTGTCTCTAGCATCGCAAAACCAGCATTCATAAAAATTACCAGTATTGAAGATACTAATAAAAATATGGTATCAAGGATTATTTTTACTTCTGCTAAGTCTTCTGGGGCATCATAACCTTGGGCTAGTGCTGCACTATTCCAAATAATTACAATGATGGCTGTTAAAGGAATACAAGCTAACCAATAAGGAGAAAATAATTTTGCCACACTCTTTAAAGGTTCAAAAACCTTTGCATCCCAAATATATTGGGTCTTTCGTTTGTTCATTTCTATTCCTATTTTTGCTGATATTTTTCGATTTTTGTCTTTTAATTTAGACATAATTTTACTCACAGACTTTCTGATTTCTGAGATTCTATCAAGGCTTTGGACTGATTAATCAAAAACGTTTTTTATTTTTAACATTTTCAGAAACTTTCAAATATTCTGTGGTTTATAGTTTTTTTTTCTGTATAAAAAATTACTTTTTACTTAAATACATCCTAAATATCCTGAAAAAATTTAGTATTTAAGATTTAACTAACTAGGCAATAACAAGGCTTTAGAGCATATTTATTATTTGAATTTGTAAATATCTAAGCCCAGATGGACATATACTTAAGTATATATAGTGCTATATATATTTCTATTTTTCTTAAAATATTTTTAAGTTTATTCTTTGGGGAGCAAATTTTTTTGTCTAGATTCCCACCAAATAGGTATGATAATCCAAGCTATAACTAAAACCAAAGCAACAAAACCAAACTGAGAAATTAACTTTAATAATTGAACTAAAGAAATCAATTTACCCAGAAAAAAAGCTAGTGTTACTATTATTGAACCCCAGATGGTTGCACCACCTAAGTTACAGATTAAAAATTGACCATAGGGCATTTGGGCAATACCAGCCAAAGGGCCGGCAAAAATCCTCAAAATAGCAATAAAACGCCCAAAAAAAACAGCTTTACTGGCATTGTCACTAAATTGTTTTTTGGCTTTTTCTAGATAGATTACTTCAATGCGAAATAACTTACCAATACGAATCAATAAAGGCCAGCCGCCAATTTTACCAAGCCAATAGCCAAAATTATCACCCAATACAGCACCGGCGATGGTACTAGCTAAAACTAACCAATAGTTTAATTCTCCACTACCTGCTAAAAAACCGCCAACAATTGTTATAGTCTCTCCGGGTAAAGGAATACCAGTATTTTCTAAGGCGATTCCCCAAAACACAGCCCCATAACCGTATTCATGGGCGATATGCTGGATATACTCCAGTGATAACAGTTCCACAGATATCTCGTCTAAGCTTAAAAAAAGTTTACGTTAATTTACATGATCGCTCAATATCGCTCATATTGTCAACTAAAAATCATAAAGGTAATGAATAGGGATTGACGTACTCTAAGACTAAGCTAAAGCTATAGTCTTAGATTCTCGAAGGATATTAACCCTTACAGGCTGCGTCAAACAGACCCTAGACACTCGCTCAAAAGAGAGTTTGTGTTTACTTTTACGACCGATATTTAAACTCCCATTGCAATCAGCATTGATTAAATGACCGTTTTTTGTTCGGTACAATCCACGCTTAACTCTACTTCCTGAAAACTTGGGTTTAACAGGGTTGTCAGCGTTGTAAACGGGCATTTCATCACGGTCAAGACTAGATGCTTTTGAAGTGTAACTTTCTTCTTGTTCAACATAGTTCAACCCGTATCGCTCACAGAGGCTTTTCAGCTTGGTACGAAGGGTAAAAATCGGAATTTGAACAAAGTTCTGATTGTTGCGTTTGCCCAATTTAGTGTTTTGTTTAAGAGTTGGGTTATATCCCACAACAATCGTTCCCATCTTGCGACTTCGACAAAAGTTAACAATATATCTAGCTGCTTTGTTTAAATAGTCATTAACTTGGTTTTTCCGTCGATAGGATAACCAAGCTTCTTGCTTGGTAAAATGTTCAATCCCTTGCTTTTCTTTGTAAGAAATCAGTTTGGCTCGACGCTTATTAAACCATTGGTTAACTGACTTTAACCAATGACCATCAATGATAAAAGATTCGTTGGTGGAGCTAACAACAGTGGCTAGATTATTCAATCCTAAGTCGATAGAAATCGCTTTTTCTTGACTAATATTGATAAGTTCATGCTCAGATGACTCGTAAATAAAAGCAGTGTCCAAGAATCTTCCTTTTTGCTTGGGTAAAATTCGGATTTCTTTGATTCGATGTCCTCTCAAATTAGGAGGAATTGTTAGATAGACCGCCCCATGTTCTCTAGTATATTTACGAGATGTAGGGATCTTGAATTTCCAATTATCTTTGGCAAAATCATGTCTGGCTCTAATCGGAATAATCAAGGGAAAAAAGCCATCTTTTGGCAGGTATCTAGGAAGATTAATCTTCTCTTGATAAATCCCTTCTTTTTTCATTGATAAGAGTTTAAAGAATGCCTTAAAGCATCTATCAACGTATTTAAGTGTTTGTTGACCACAATCAGTTGCTAAGAGTTGATAATTTTCATTTTCCTTGCATAGATGATAATTAGACTCATAACTGAGGTACTTGTTTTCTTGAAAAAAATACTGACGAACTGTATAAAGCCCAACATTAAACAGGTTTTTGGACAAGTGACACAGGTTAGCCAAATTATCTTTTTCGCACTGATTCAGTTTGAGTCTAACTGTCTGAGTTAACAGCATAAGCTTAATCCGCTAGATATATTCTACTTTAGCGGAAACTTATCTAGGTGTCAACTAAACCCTGTCCGAAATTCCCCTACGACCAAGCTTTCAGCTATGTTCGCAGTACCCTTTCGGTGGAACGATGGGAAAAGACAAGGTAGAGAAAAGTAACAGCTAATTGCTAATCTCTGTAAACATTCTTAACAAAAAAAGGTGACAAATCAGTTTACTCTATCAACTTAAAGAAAGTTTTTAGATTTTGAGTCAAAAATTATAATCACAAGGGAATTTAAAATGAGCATAAATTTAGCAACCATGTTAAAAGAAGGGACAAAAAAATCCCATACAATGGCTGAAAATGTAGGTTTTGTTAAGTGTTTTTTAAAAGGAGTTGTGGAAAAAAATTCCTATAGAAAATTAGTTACTAATCTCTATTTTGTTTATTCTGCTATGGAAGAAGAAATGGAGAAACTAAAAGACCATCCGATTGTCAGTCAAATATATTTTAAAGAATTAAATCGCAAACAAAGCTTAGAAAAAGATTTATTCTATTATTGGGGTTATGATTGGCGCGAACAAATTCAACTTTCCCCCGCAGGCCAAGCTTATGTTAACAGAATCAGAGAAGTAGCAGCTAAACAACCAGAACTTTTAGTGGGACATTCTTATACTCGTTATTTGGGTGACTTATCCGGTGGACAAATTCTGAAGAAAATTGCTGTCACAGCCATGAATCTTAATGAGGGTGAGGGTACAGCTTTTTACGAATTTGAAGATATTTCTGATGAGAAAGAATTTAAAAATCAATATCGTCAAAGAATGAATGATTTGCCTATCGATCAAGCTACGGCTGATCGAATTGTCAATGAAGCTAATGATGCCTTTGGTATGAATATGAAAATGTTTAATGAATTAGAAGGCAATTTAGTTAAAGCAATCGGTATCATGTTATTTAATTCTCTTACCCGTCGCCGCTCTCGTAATAGTACCGAAACTGAATTAGCTACTGCTGAAAACTAAATAATAATTTTTTAAAATCTAATAGAAAACTTCCTGAGATTATCAGGAAGTTTTTTGTTATATTAAATACATAAAGTTTATAAAATACCAATAATCATATAAATTAACTATTATAAGTTTATAAACTTGAAAAATACTAAAAATCATTGAACTTATTCAAACAAGTATTATTAAGACCAAAAAAATGTATAGCAATATAAGTGATAATGTCAACTTTTCCTTTGAAATAGATCGCTTAGGACAAAAATTGGGAGAAATGTCATCTCAATCGCGTACAGGATATTGGAAAATTAAACTAGATTCTCAACCAGAACTATGGTATTTAACCTTAGTTCAAGGAAGAGTTTTATTTTCAGGACTTGAACCTCTTTCTTGGCAAGCTTATAGACACAGTTTATGTCGCAATGTTTTACCATTTAGACACGAAACAGTACAAAAATCTGTTGACTCTATAGAGACACAGTTAACCACCATGGGAAAAATACAACAAGTTGGCTTGATTTTAAGTAATATTGAAAACAAAGGACTAATTAAAAGAGAACAAGTAAGGCAAGCATCACAGCAAAATATTCTCTCAGATTTTGATCGTTATTTGTTTGAATCTATGGGAAAAGCTGAGTTTATATCTGAACCCGGTATCATAACTCAAGCACAAATTCCTGGATTTAAGTTACAGGATTTAATTACCCGTGCTAGTCAAAGAAGAATTCACTGGAAGGGAATCAAAGCTCAGATTCCTTCTATGAAAGCAATTCCTAGTTTAAATCAAACCACCTTGGAGTATAGCCAACTTACCAACGATCAACAACAGCGTATCAGCAAACTAATTGAGTCTGGTAAAACTTTAGAAGACATAGCAACTAACTTAGGAAAAGATCCTTTGGAGATTGGCCAATTTTTTGCTAAAGCAGTTAAAACAGGTTTAATATCTTTACAATTACCGCCGGATGAAGAATTTAACCAAGAAAAAAAACAAATATTTATAGTTGATGATTCTCCCATACTATTGCAACAATTTCATAGATTAGTAACTAAATGGGGGTATAAAGTTCAAACTTGCAGTAATCCTTTCCAAGCACTAACAATTATGATTAGTTTAAAACCACATATTGTATTTCTTGATATTAATATGCCCGGTATGTCAGGTTTTGAATTAATTAAAGAAATTAGACGAATATCAGAATTATCTTCCATTCCTTTAGTCTTGTTAACAGCAGAGAAATCTGTTTCTAACCAATGGCGCGCTCATTGGGCCAACTGTCAATTTTTAACCAAACCTCGCATCAAAGAAGAAATAGAAGATTTTCGGAAAAATTTACAGCAAATCTTGCAGGAAACTCTCCCTTTAGGTTGATATTATTAATAATAATAGTTAGATTATTTATAGTTTAAAGGAGTATCATAAGTAATGAAATTTTTAATAATTGATGACAGTGCAGTAGATCAAAAGGCAATAGTTTTTTTATTAGAACAATTAGGACATGAAGCTGAAATAGGCGCAAGTACAGATAATTTACTTGAAAAAATTAGTCAAGGAAAATATAATGCTATTTTTCTAGATATTGTTATGCCAGAACAAGATGGTTATAAATTTTTACGTACTTTAAGATCTAATCCAGAAACTGCTGAACAATATGTTATTTTTTACTCCAGTAAAAAAACAACCATAGAAATTAATTATGGTATGAAAAGAGCCGGAGCAGATGATTACTTAGTAAAACCGGCAAGCAAAGAATCTTTAATTGAAGTTATTAATAAAATCAAATAATGAATATTAAAAATGAACCACAAAAACAGCGTTTTATTCTAGTAAAGGTTGCGGATTTAACTTTAGTTTTCCCCATAGAAATAATCAGTGAAATTGGCATTATTGAAAGCGAACAGATTATAAATTTACCGTTTTACGATCGCAGCGTCATGGGATGTATTTATTATGGCGGTAAAATGGTTACAGTATTATCTATGCTAGAAATTTTAGGTCAGGATTCGTATTTTAATAGAGATAAAATAATTTTAGTTTGTTTAAATGAAAATGCCCAAGATTTTCAAGGTATTGGTTTAGCGGCTGACAAGGTTTTAGGAACTGCAACCACAGCAGATTTACCACCAGAATTATTTACAGGTAATGCCAACAATATGAAATTGTTTAAATTAGAACTCTTAAATCAACAAATGTGGGAATTACAGCGTTATTCTCCTGAACTAATAAATAATTAAAATTTGTTAATAGGTTAATAAAATGATATATCAACAAAAAGAAAAAGAAGAACCTAGTCAATTAAGAGATGATATTCTAGAAGATAAAACAAAAATTAAGAAAAAAGGTTTAGGCTTAAGTGCCAAAGCAACTATTGCTGCTTTTTTCTTTGGAATTATACCAGTTGCAGTGGTTAGTGGCGCATCCTATTATTTTGCAGATAAAGTTGTTAGTGAAAAAACGTCTATTACTAAAATCACCGAAATTGAAAAAATATCTTATTCTTTTGGAAAATTCATCCAAGAAAGAATTAACAATAATAAAAATGTGATTGATTTAATTAATATTATTGTTCCTAATATTCGAGATATTAATAATCTTACTGAAGAACAAAAATCAACATTAGAAAATATCCTAACCTTAATTGCTACAGATTACTTAGTATTTGACCATATAGGAATTTATAATTTACAAGGTAATTTAGTCGTTCGCTCTTTAGGTTCTACTCAGGAATCTAATAAAAAAGACACTAAATTTTTTCAAGATGTTTTAAAAAACGGTAGTATTGTTGTTAGTGAACCTTTGGGTTACGATGATAATAATTCTCAAAGATTATCTATTTATATAGCTAATGCAATTAAAGATAGTGAAAGTAAAATACAGGCTGTAGTTATTAGTCGTATTTCTGCTAATACCATTGGTAATTCCATCCTCAGAAATGCTAGTTTACAAGAAGGAACATCTTATAAATTAGTTGATAGTAGTGGTAAAATTTTTCAGAATTATCAAGATACTCAAGAAAGACCTTTAGGAACAAATATAACCGATAATTTATCTTCTTATAGTCAAATTCACGCCTCTAAACAAAGTACAACTTGGTTAGGTAATAATAATTTTTTAAATGCTTATACTCCTGTCATTACTCCAGTAAATTTAGATTGGAGTTTAATTACTTCTACTTCCCCTGATATAGCTTTCGCGGCTCAAAGACAACTAGCTACTACCATCGCCATAGGTACTATAATTATGGCTATTTTAGCAATATTGGCGGGTTCAATTATTGCTAACTTTGCGATCAAGCCCGTCTTATTTGCTACTTCTGCTGTAGAAAAAATAGGTAAAAGTCAGCTAGATATAAGATTACCAGTGGAAGGTAACGATGAATTTGCGGTTTTAAATGAGAATATTAACTTCATGGCAGAAGAAATTCAGAACTTATTAGCCACTCTTAGAAATAACTCCGAACAATTAGAGCGACAAAATAATACTCTTTCCACATTAGCTAAAAATGAGGCAGTAATTCAAGGGGATATGAAATCCGCCGCTACTGTTTTTAATGAAAAAATTGCTGAAACTCTCAAACTAGATCGAGTTACTATTTGGCTTTATAATACTGAAAATAAAACCGTAGTTGCTTTTGATGTTTATAATCGCTTGAAAAATGAACATTCAGAAGGTTTTAGCTTTAATCAAGTCGATTATCTCAATTATATAAATACTTTAAATGAAGATTTACCTATTGTCGCAGTTGATGCTAATAACGATCCTCTGACTGTAACATTAGTTAATAAAGTTTTAGCTGATGTGGGAATTAAATCTAAATTAGATATTCCCATTTCTATCTCTGGTAATACGGTAGGAATTTTGGCTTGCGAACAAATTACAGAAGAAAGAGCCTGGCAACCCCAAGAACAAATTTTTCTATCTTCTGTGGCAAATTTACTGGCTTTAACTTTAGAAAGTGAAATTTTGCAAAATGAAGTTGCCCATCTTCTTGATGTGGTATCTGAAGTAGAAGATGGAAACTTGACTGTAAAAGCAAAGGTCAGCGATCGCAGCACAGGGTTAGTAGCTGATACCTTCAATCGTCTCATTGAAGAATTAGGTGAAGTTTTACAACAAGTATTAAATACTGCCCAGAAAGTTTCAGAAGGCACTAATAATTTACAAATAGTTTCTCAAACAGTTGTAGGGGGAACAATTAAACAAACTCAAGCAGTAGAAGAAGTTTTACAACTATCTCAAGAAGTAGAACAATTTACCAAAGATGCGGAAGATCAAGTAAGAAATACAGAAAAATCTCTTTCTTCTTTAGATTTAACTGTACAATCTGGAGAAAACACCATTGCGTCTCTTACCAAGAGTATTGAAATATTACAACAAGGTACAGATCGTATTATTCAGCAAATGAAAACATTAGGTGAATTTGTGGGTTTAGCTGACCAATTTGTCCAAGAACAGGGGGAAATTGCCCAACAAACCCAAGTTTTAGCCTTAAATGCTGCTTTAGTGGCAGCTAGAGCCGCAGAACAAAAAGATCCTAGACGCTTTGAAATAGTAGCAAGGGATTTTGAAGAAATTGCCAATCAAGTGGGTGTCTTAGCACAAAAAACTAACGAAGAATTATTAACCTTAGAAGAGCGTACACAACAAATTCACACAGTAGTTTCTACTATTGATGGAGAAATGCAAAATTTAGGCGGTTTAGTTGGAGGATTTACTAAAGATGTAAAACAGTCAGATGAATTATTCAAAGGAGTAAGAAATGTTACTACACAAGCTATTACCGCAGGGGAGGGTGTGGCGCAATCTAATCAAAATATTGTATCAGCTATCTTTAAAACAGTAGAAGCAACTCTAAATATTGAACAAACTAATAAAACAACAGGAACTATTACTAAAGATAGTCTAAAGCAATCAAAAACCATGAAAGATTTGTCTAACGAATTATTAGAAAGAATTAAGTTCTTTAAATTACCATAAAAATAAACTAATAATAAAATAACCAATGACTAGCTTACAAAATAAACCGGAATCATTAACTTTGAAATTAAATAATCAAAATAATAATAATAAGTTAAAAGATTGGATTAAATCTCATTTAACCGAAACAATTACTTATTTAGTAATACTAAGTCTTTTACTTTTTGGAGGTTCAATTTGGAATACTTGGATAGCTTATCGAGGTTTCAGAAATAATATTCAAAAAGGGTTTGTTTTACAGGATTTAAGTGGTCAAATTGTCTATTTAGACGAAGTATTAACCATGTCAGCTCGTATGGCAGCAAGTACGGGGAATTTAGTTTGGGAAGCTCGTTATAATAACTTTGTTAATCCCCTAGATAGTGCGATTAAAGAAGTTATTACCCTTGCTCCAGAAGCATATCAAGACAATGCAAATCAAACTGATGCAGCTAATATTAAATTAGTGGAAATGGAAACCCAAGCCTTTGACTTAATTAAAGAAAATAAAAGCAAACAAGCCCTAGAATTACTATTAAGTGATGCCTATCAAGCACAAAAACAAATTTATTCTCAGGGAATAAATAATACTCTAGAAAATATTAAACAAATTACCACAGATAATATAGAGCTTTATAGTAATAATTTACGTAATTCATTTATTTTTTCAGGAATTAGTTTAGTAATACTAATCTTAAGTTGGTGGGCTATTTTGATTTTAGGTAAAAGTTATATTGCCCAGCGACAAAAAGCTTTAGATAACTTATCCCAATCACAAACTAAACTACTAAAATTAAACCAAGAATTAGAAGCGAGTAGCGAACAAATAAAGGAACAAGAACAAAAAACTCAAGAAGAAAATGAACTTTTACAAACAGATATTGGTCATATTTTAGAGGTAGTTTCTGCCGTAGAAGAAGGAGATTTAACTATTACCGCAGACGTAAACGATCGCCTCACGGGGTTAATTTCTGATACTTTAAATCGTTTATTAGAACAATTAAGCTATATTATTAATCAGGTTAATTATACAACACAACAAGTTACAACAAAAGCAAACCAATTTGAAAAAGTAGCTTTAAATACCTCTAATCAAGTAGAAAAACAAACAGAATCTATTTTACAATGTCAACAATTAATTGCTCAGGTAACAGATATTTCTCAACAGAATTTAACACAGGAATTAGCAGCAAATCAGGCCATTAAAGAAGCAGAGATAGCAGTTAAACAAGGTGAAGCTCAAATGACGACTATGACTCGTAAAATTGGTACTTTACAACAGCAAAAACAACAAATTGTTAATAGGGTAAAAACTCTAACAGACTATGTAGAATTAACCTCTCAATTTAACCGAGATCAAAAGCGGGTGGCAGCTTTAACCAGAGTTTTAGCATTAAATGCTTCAATGATTGCTAATCGGGCTTCTCAACAACAAGATCCAGAACAATTCATGAGTATTGCTAATGAATTTGCTACCGTTGCTAATCAAGTTAATGAATTAGCAGTAGAAACAAATCAAAACTTAGTAAAACTCCAACAACGTACCGATCAAATTAAAACAGTAGTATCTGGTTTAAATCAAGATACACAAGAAATTAACCTTGTGATTGGAGATTTTATTTTAGGTTTACAAGACTCATATCAAATGTTTGCAAAAATTAGCAATATGACGACTAAAGTTGTAGAAGTAGAGCAAGAAGTAATCCAATCCAGTGAAAAAATTACCAATTTAAACACAAAAACTCTTACATCTATTGAAAATATTGCTGATATTGCTGCAAATACTGAAAAAGAAATGAATATGACTTGGCAACAATCACAAGTAATGGGAAATCTCTTATCCGATCTTTCTAAATTAATACAATTTTTCCGTATTAAAAAACAATAAAAATTTATTTATTATCTACTAATTAATTATGAATGAGCAAGATTTACTAGAACTGCAATTAGAACAAGAGTTACGCAGTATGTTTGAGATAGATACCCAAAACTATCTGCAAAAATATCTTGATTTATCACAACAATTACAAGCACAAACATGGCAAAATGACATACAGGAAATGTACCGAGCCATACATACCATTAAAGGTGGTGCTGTGACAGTAGGCGCAGATGCCATTTTATATGTGGCCACGGTTTTAGAAGATGTTCTTTCTGATTTACGATATTTATATCCGCCACCACCTCTAGCTGATGGTAACTTAGCTCAAATGTTATCAGAAATGGGGGAATTGTTAGCAGGTAGTATTCTTATAGATGTACCAGAAGAGCAAATATTAGTAACAGTTAATCCCACTGTTGAAAGAATTAAAATTATTCATGAAAATATAAAACAGCTTTATTTACCTAACTGGAATGAACAATCTTTATTACATCAAGAATTTGCAGAACAGGGTTTTGATTTAGTTGTATTAGAGTTACAAATAGCCTTAGAAAAATTAACCCCAAAATCTGAGATACCTTTAACAACCATAGAAATAGCAAGTAACACTCTTGCACAATTACAGCAAATAGGTACAGATTTAGACTTAGCTGAAGGATGGAGTGAACTTTTAACTCAAGGTAAAGAACTATTAAAAAATTTAGAATCAGAACAATGGGCAGCCCAGTGGTTTGCTCTTTTCAACAAGTTAAAAAGTTGTGCTAAAAATAGTGGCAATATTCTCAAAGAAAGTAGCAATCTACAACCAGTACAAGAAATTACTTTCAAGCAACAGGAAGAATATAATGTTCCAATTAATAATGAAATAATAACCGACGATTTTGCTGACTTAGATGATTTAATTCCTGATGAATTACTAACTGAGCCATTAGATATTGTTAATAATGAAATAATAACCGACGATTTTGCTGACTTAAATGATTTAATTCCTGATAAATTATTGACTGAGCCATTAGATATTGTTAATAATGAAATAATAAGTGATGATTTTGCTGACTTAAATGATTTAATTCCTGATAAATTATTGACTGAATCATCAGATATTGTTAATAATGAAATAATAAGTAATGATTTTGCTGACTTAGATGATTTAATTCCTAATGAATTAGTTGACCCAATTCAAGAAGTTTCCCAAGATGATTCATGGGAATTTGAAGAATCAATTGCTAACAAGG
>CAYPSO010000024.1:43105-49778 GCA_964413275.1 uncultured bacterium
CAAGAAGTTTCCCAAGATGATTCATGGGAATTTGAAGAATCAATTGCTAACAAGGCAAAATCGACTCAAATATTTAATCTTCAAGAAAAAGCAGAAATTAAAATATCTGTTCCCTTAAGTCGTTTAGATAGAAGTGCTCAAAATTTAGTACAAACTCTTTTATCTGCCAGAGCTTCTCAAGGTATTTATTCCTTATTAAAATCGCAACTAAATCAACTCTTTACTCTCTCTCAAGAAAACGCTAAATTAATAGCTAATCTTCGACAAATTCAAGATGAATATGCTAATTTAAACTATTTAAAATCAACGAATGATAATTCCCCCGATGCTTTAAATCTCGAAAAATATCGCCAAGGATATACCACTATTAATCGCCTCTTAGAAACCAGTTTACGTTTATCAGAATTAGGTGCTGAAGTCACCGAAGTTGCTAATCAAACCGAAAATAGTTTACATAATTTAGATCGCAATATTGTACGTCTTCAATCTTCCATAGAAGAAAGTCGTCTTTTACCCTTTGAAAATTTAGCTTTTCGTGCTAGGGCAATTATTAGAGATTTAACTAATCGTTTTAATAAAAATGTTGAATTAGAAATAGAAGGAAATAAAATTGAAGTTGATGCTGGTACAATTTCCCAATTAGAACCAATATTATTACACTTATTACGCAATGCCTTCGATCATGGTATAGAATCAGCCGACATAAGAACAACTCAGGGCAAGCCAGCATACGGCAAAATAAAACTATCTCTCAAACGAAAAGGTAAAAATTTACTACTGAAAGTCGAAGATGATGGCGGTGGTATTAATCCGGCTAAAATTAGTGAAATTGCTCGCTCCAAAAATCTTTCTCTTACTACAACAACTACTAATTCGGAACTTTTAGCTGTATTGTGTCAACCCGGTTTTACCTCTCAAACTGAAGTTAGCGACATTTCAGGGCGAGGTGTGGGGATGGATGTAGTAGCATCTCAAGTTAATAATTTAAGTGGTAAAATTGCTCTAGAAACCACTCAGGGTAAAGGAACAACTTTTATCATAGAAATTCCACCACCAGAATTATTAGTTCCTTCAATCTTAGTGCGGGCTGGAGAGCGAATTTTTGCTATACCCACAGAAGAAATAACTATTACAACTATTGTTAATAATCTTAATATTGTTCCTCTGGAGCATTCTAACTATATCTATTCTTCAGTAGTTGAAAGTGAAGATGGGCAAATACCTATTTTAAATTTATTTAATTATTGGACAGATAATTATAATATTGACTCCATAGAAACAATTAATCGCCAAATAGATTCTTTTGCTATTGCTATCTATGTTAAAACCCCTAAATTAGATCGAGGAATCTGGTTATTAGCAGATGATTTATTAGAGCAAAGAGAATTAGTCATTAATTCTTTACCTTCTCCCCTTAAAGCACCTTTAGGCATGATGGGTTTAACTTTAGATTTAGATGGTTCTTTAATTCCTGTTTTAGAGCCTTCTACTTTAGCCGAATTGATCTTAACTTCCCCTGAAAAAAGCTCCTTTAGCAAAAAAACCTCCGTTAAAAATATTGATACCACAATCAAAACCCCCCAAGCTAAAAGTCCGACTCGTACTATTTTAATAGTTGATGATGCGGCTTTAATGCGTCGTCGTCTTGAAGTAAGTTTAAGAGCCTATGGTTACAATATTCATGCTTGCGTTGATGGTTTAGACGCTTGGACTTGGTTACAAGGCAATAATCCACCTGATTTATTAATTACTGATATTGAAATGCCCGAAATGGATGGTTTTACTTTAATTAATAATTGTCGTAACTCTGGTTTAGATATTCCCATTTTGGTCATATCGTCTCGTTTATCCGAAGAATGGGGCAAAGAAGCCCGGCGTTTAGGTGCAACAGATTATCTGACTAAAGGTTTCGCCACTCCAGATTTAATTAAAAAAGTTAGTGAGTTACTGAATCTTGCTGTTCTTAATTGAAGGAGGCAGGAGATTTGATGGTTTTCAACTCTTAAAAAAATAAATCATTTTCTATGAAGCAGACAAAAGTTAATCCTGATGAAATAGTAGCGATGCCATCTTGGTTGAAAAAACCTTTAGGTAAGGCTAGTGAGATTTCCACAGTACAAAAAATTATTAAAAATCGTCAAATTCATACCATTTGTGAAGAAGGCAGATGTCCGAATCGGGGCGAATGTTATGCTCAGAAAACTGCTACTTTTCTTTTAATGGGGCCTACTTGTACTAGGTCTTGTGGATTTTGTCAAGTTGATAAAGGTCACGCACCGATGCCATTAGATGCCAATGAACCAAACAAAGTAGCTGAAGCAGTTCAATTATTAGGATTGCGTTATGTAGTTTTAACTTCTGTGGCTAGGGATGATTTAGCTGATGGTGGAGCAGAATGGTTTGTTAAGGTCATGGAAACTATTCGTAGAGATAATCCTGAGACTCAAATAGAAGTTTTAACTCCTGATTTTTGGAGTGGAAAAGAAGCAGAGATAGAACAAAAAAAGCGAATAAAAACTATAGTCAGAGCAAAACCGACCTGTTATAATCATAATTTGGAAACAGTGAGCAGATTACAGAATTGTGTACGTAGAGGAGCAAAATATGAGCGATCGCTGAAAGTTTTAAGTTTAGTTAAAGAATACAATCCAACTATAACTACTAAGTCAGGATTAATGTTAGGAGTAGGAGAGACAGAATCAGAAATTATCGAAACTATGAAAGATTTACGTGCTATAAAATGTGATCGCCTAACTTTAGGTCAATATATGCGTCCTTCTTTAGCTCATTTACCAGTAGTAAAATATTGGAGTCCAAAAGAGTTTGAAAAGTTGGGAGAAATTGCTCGTTCTTTAGGTTTTTCCCAAGTTCGCTCTGGCCCATTAGTACGTAGTTCTTATCATGCAGGAGAGGAGTCTTAATTTATAATGTCTTATGAAAATGCCACACAATTTCTGTTAGATATTGTCCATAAAGAAGAATTAAGAAAAAAGTTTAAAAGTGTTACTAATCCTCAAGAATTCATGGTTATTTGTCAACAATTAGGATATGATTTTACCCACGAAGAATTAGAAATAGTTATTAAAGAACATAGTGTTGGAGTAAATTTAAGAAGAGAAACAGGGATTTGGACATGGTTAAGAACAATAAAATGGATATGAATTAGTTCGTAGTTATTACCTATTACCTATTACCTATTACCTATTACCTTCGTAGTTCGTAGTTCGTAGTTAATCGCTAACTGCTAAAAGCTAATTGCTAAAAGCTAATTGCTAACTGCTAAAAGCTAATTGCTAAAAGCTCTAAATTAACTTTGAGATAAACGTTGAACAGCTTGTCCCCCTAAAAGTTGCTCTGCTTCTGCTAAAAATTGAGGAATTTTATGTTTATTAGGACTATTAACTAAACATTTACTTAAATCTAATAATTTCACTTTATCTGCTTTATTACCCGGAAACCAATGACTGGCATTTCCTAATAAGTTATAACGCATTTTTCCATATTCAATCATGTCATAAGCTAATGCCAAATTTCTTAACCATAAAATAACAGGAATATTGATATTATTAGGAGTTTCTTGAGGTTGAGGAAGGCCAATATGCCATGTTTTTACCCAATCTTCTCCAAGAATATTAATAGCTTCTGTTTGTAAATGGTTTAAAATATTTGGTAAAATTTCATCTGCTTTATTTAATAATGGTAATGTCTTTAAATGTTCGTCGAAATTTGTGGGTTTTGCTGCACCTAAACTGAGAGTATGTACTTGAGAATGAGATAAACAAAATAGGTTATTAAATACCATTGGACTCAAGGGAGAACACAATTTAACTAATTTTTCTGGTGGCTGATAAAGTTGTCCTCCTTTATCAGAAGGACTAATAATAAATACTCCTAAATCGTATTTTGAAGCCGATTCAATTGCTGGCCAATTAAATTGATTAATCCAATACCAATGTAAATTTACATAATCAAATTGATTGGTTTCTATGGTTTTAATAATGACATCACAAGGGCCATGAGTAGAAAAACCAATGAATCTTACTTTTCCTTCTTTTTGTAATTTTTTTGCTTCTTGTAAACATCCTTCCATAGTATTTCGGAAAGTTTCTTCATTATTGATTCCGTGAATACCTAACAAGTCAACGTAATCTAATTGTAAAAAAGATAATGACTGTAAAAATTGTCTTCTAAATTCTTGTGGATTTGCTTTAGGAGAAACTTTGGTTTGAATAATTAACTCATCTCTGGGAAACTTAGGCAAAATTTTCCCTAATTGCATTTCTGAGCTACCGTAACCTCTGGCTGTTTCAATGTGATTTATTCCTAGCTCAAAAGCCCGATAAATAGTTTTTTCTAAGTTATCCTGATTATCTGATGGTACTTCTTTAAATGATATATCTTGCCATTTATACTGATACCTCATTCCTCCACAGGAAAACACAGGCATTTTTAATTCTGTACGTCCAAATCGCCGATATTTCATTTTTGACTGCTAATTATTTTTTCTAGTTTTTAAAATTATAACTATAACTTACTCAGTGTAAACAGGACAAGCTTTGTCGAAGGGTGGGCAAATTATTAATCATAATTGTTATCATCTAAAAATTAAAAATATTTTATCTAGTACACTAAACTAATTTAAAGTTAGACTGTGATTCAGTAATGCCTACCATTTCACTAATAAATTGTTGCATATCTTTATGATGAGAACCAGGCCAATATATTTGACTACAATCAGTACAACGATGAAATTTATTAATGTATTTTTTGGTTGCTTCTGGTAAAGCCTCGATAATTGATTGTTTATCTATATATTCTAAATCTCCATTACATTTGATACATCTTTTAAATGGTTTTATTTTCTTGAAAATATCAAATCTTTTTAAGATTTCTTTTAACTGTTTTTTGGGATTTGTTGCTCTCACATAATATCCATAAATTACTTTTTTTCGCATTAATAATCCCTTATCACGGGTTAAAACTATGCGATTTTCTGAATCAGAAATATCTGCTATTTCTGCGTCTTCATAGGTATTGTTATATAAAGTATCAAAACCTAACATTCTTAAAAATGAAGCTAATTTTCCTAAATGTACATCTAAAATAAAAGATATATTCTCTGGAATAGGCGGTTGTAATTCGATTATTTCTTGATTTTTAGGTGTCGAAAAAAACGAATAAATTTTACAGTTATCGCCATCTTGTAATAAATAGGAAAAATCTTCACTTTTTTCATTAACAATAATAGCATTTACTTCCGTATGAGGTACACCTAAAGATTCAATAGTATCTTTAATTGAGGGATTATCTTTAAATTCATGGATGAATTCAATTTCTCGCTTATTAATGGGTAATAAAGTATTAGCTTCCCCACTAAAATAAAATGTTACTTGTCCCATTTTTTTAGATTCTTAATAATTAAACTTCTGGCTCAATGCGTTTAGTGGGAACTTCAGGCGAACGTTTAAGTTCTTTGAAAGCATAACCTTTATGTTGCATTTCTTTCACAAATTCTTGTTTATCTAGATCTTTTTTCGGAGGTTCTAAATTGGCTTGTTTTTTAAGTTTTTTTAGTTTAGATTTACGTCCCATAGTTAATTGCTTATTGGTTATTTGGTAACTAAATAATTGCTCTTTTAATTAATAACTTGATTTAACAGGTTACAATGGCTAATCCCATCAAAATTTTTTGGCTACTTTATTAAAGTTTACAATAAATCTAAAGAGAACCCAAAATTTATAAACTCTGTTGCACTTAAAATTGTATATTTGTTTGTTAGGAAAACAATTCTTAAATAAGATGTTTTTAATTTGTGTTTTTTTATTTACTTTGATTTGAGAAAATTATGTTTAAAAAGATTTTAATTGCCCTTGATACTTCAGAAATAGGAAAACAAGTTTTTGAACAAGGTTTATTCCTAGCAAAAGCACATCATGCAACAATATTATTGCTGCACGTTTTATCCGCAGAAGAAGAAAATAGTCCCTTACCTATACCTCCAGATATTACTGAATTATATCCCGCCGCTGGGAATGAACTTACTTTAGAAACTTGGCGAGAACAATGGGAAAAATATGAACGACAAGGTTTGGAAATGTTAGAAAAACATGCTAATAAAGTAGAAAAACAAGGAATAAAACCAGAATATCAGCAAATTAATGGAAGTCCGTCCCGGACTATTTGTAAAATAGCTAAAGAAAAAGAAATAGACTTAATTGTTATTGGACATCGAGGTTTAACAGGTATTAGTGAAATATTATTAGGTAGTGTTAGTAATTATGTTTTACATCATGCCCATTGTTCAGTCTTAATGGTACAAAAAAGAAAAAGTAAAAATTAATTGTTTTATGGAAAATTATGTCTTTAACCACTCAATTTCGCCAACTTTTACAAAAATCTGAAATATTGGTTTTACCCGGAATTTACGACTGTCTTAGTGCTAAAATTGCACAAAAAATCGGATTTGAGGCCGTTTTCACCAGTGGTTATGGAATTTCTGCTGCTACTTTGGGTATGCCAGACTATGGTTTTGTTACTGCTACGGAAATGCTTAATAGTGTTGGTAAAATTGCTGAATCTGTAAATATCCCAGTTATTGCGGATATGGATACCTCATCAATGTTTGCCAGGAAAGAAAAACCATTACCAGTAGTCGTACTCAAACCAGAACCT
>CAYPSO010000025.1:0-25410 GCA_964413275.1 uncultured bacterium
CGCACGGTTCTTAGGGGAGGGGAGAGAGGTGACTCTCGAACCTTACCCGATATTTGACAAGAAAAAAATACCTATTGAATTTAAACGTTGTTGTTGTTTATTTAACTACCTTACTTGCCAAGTTCGGTATTCACTACATTAGCAGTAGTTGCAATGGGGGACAGATTTTAGATACATTAGCACTCGGAACTAGAGAGTGCTAAGATTAAAAACTACAGCACTAAAAAAAAATCATAACCTAATTTATCTGGAGGACTTTTTATGGCAGCTATTAGTATTAACGTTTCCACCGTAACCCCTTTAGGCGATCGCGTCTTTGTAAAAGTAAGTGCATCTGAAGAAAAAACCGCAGGTGGTATCTACTTACCTGACAACGCTAAAGAAAAACCCCAAATTGGTGAAGTAGTTGCAGTGGGCGAAGGTAAGAGCAATGATGACGGTAGTCGCACCGCTTTAGATGTAAAAGTAGGCGATCAAGTTCTTTATTCTAAGTACGCTGGTACAGACGTTAAATTAGGTAGCGATGAATATATCCTTCTCTCCGAAAAAGATATTCTCGCTAAAGTTTCCTAATTGAGTTTAATAGCAATCAGCAATTATTGCGAATTTAGTTAGCTATTGATGTCGATAATAATCTCAGTTTTCAGTCAACCACAATCTCAGGAGGAATTAGATTAATTATGGCTAAATCCATTATTTACAATGACGAAGCACGTCGGGCATTAGAAAAAGGTATTGATATCTTAGCTGAAGCAGTAGCAGTTACCCTGGGGCCAAAAGGACGTAACGTAGTATTAGAAAAGAAATTTGGCGCACCTCAAATCGTTAATGATGGTGTTACCATTGCTAAAGAAATTGAATTAGAAGACCACATCGAAAACACTGGTGTAGCTTTAATTCGTCAAGCTGCTTCTAAAACCAATGATGTGGCTGGTGATGGTACTACTACCGCTACCGTATTAGCCCATGCTATTGTTAAAGAAGGACTTCGCAACGTAGCTGCTGGTGCTAATCCCATCGCTCTTAAGCGCGGTATTGACAAAGCTACTGAATATTTAGTAGCAGAAATTAAAGCCCACGCTAAACCAGTAGAAGATTCTAAAGCCATCGCCCAAGTTGGTTCTATATCTGCCGGCAACGATGATGAAGTCGGTCAAATGATTGCCAACGCTATGGATAAGGTAGGTAAAGAGGGCGTTATCTCCCTAGAAGAAGGTAAGTCCATGACTACCGAATTGGAAATCACCGAAGGTATGCGTTTTGATAAAGGCTATACTTCTCCCTACTTCGTTACCGATACCGAACGTATGGAAGCAGTTTTAGAAGAGCCTTTAATCTTAATTACCGATAAGAAAATTACTTTAGTACAGGATTTAGTACCTGTGCTAGAGCAAGTTGCTCGTCAAGGCAAATCTTTAGTAATCATTGCTGAGGATATTGAAAAAGAAGCTTTAGCAACCCTCGTCGTTAACCGTTTACGTGGTGTACTTAACGTTGCTGCGATTAAAGCACCCGGATTTGGCGACAGACGTAAGCAAATGTTAGAAGACATCGCTATTTTAACTGGTGGTAAATTAATTACCGAAGATGCTGGTTTAAAACTAGAAAGTACCAAAGTTGAAGATTTAGGTAAAGCTCGTCGCATTAACATTACCAAAGATACTACCACCATCGTTGCTGAAGGTAATGAACTTGCAGTTAAATCCCGTTGCGAACAAATCCGCCGTCAAATCGAAGAAACTGAATCTTCCTACGATAAAGAAAAATTACAAGAGCGTTTAGCAAAATTATCCGGTGGTGTAGCCGTAGTTAAAGTCGGTGCTGCTACTGAAACTGAAATGAAAGATCGCAAACTACGCTTAGAAGATGCTATTAACGCAACTAAAGCAGCAGTAGAAGAAGGTATTGTCCCCGGTGGTGGCACAACTCTAGCACACTTAGCTCCAGGGCTTGAAGAATGGGCTAATGCTAACCTCAACAATGAAGGTTTAACCGGAGCTTTAATTGTGGCTCGTGCCTTAACTGCTCCTCTGAAGCGTATTGCTGAAAATGCTGGTCAAAATGGTGCAGTTGTGGCTGAAAGAGTTAAAGAGAAAGAGTTTAACGTTGGTTTCAATGCCGCTAACAATGAATTTGTTGATATGTTAGCTGCTGGTATTGTTGACCCTGCCAAAGTGACTCGCTCTGCTCTGCAAAATGCTGCATCTATTGCAGGTATGGTATTAACTACTGAGTGCATTATAGTTGACAAACCTGAAAAGGATAAAGCTCCTGCTGCTTCCGGTGGCGGTGACTTCGATTACTAAAATTTAATTTCCATCAAAAGATAATTATCTTTTGAATAGAATAGGGTGGCCAATGGCCACCCTATTTTTAGGATTATTTGTTTTAAACATTTATAATAAGCTTGTAAGCAAGTTATCATATCATGTCCAGATAATTACTTATGATAAAAATCCCTAGTTTTAAGTTAATATCAAAATGTGTAAATAATTTTGTTTAGGCGCTTAATAATTTCTTTAACTGAAAAGACAAAGTTAGAATTAGTAAGCTAAGACGCATTTACATTGAATATAATTCTATTCAGAAAAAAAGTCTAAATCCCTTATTCTGAATACTGAATACTGAATACTGACTACTCCCTTAACCAGTAACTTAAATGCGTGATAGCTTACCAGCTAATTAACCACCGCTAATCTTAGCTTTATATCCTAATTTAAGTAATATTTCTAGAATTTTTTGTTTGTGATCCCCTTGAATTTCAAGGGTATCTTCTTTGAGTGTACCACCAGTACCACACTTTGCTTTTAAATCTTTTAATAATAAGCTTAAATTAGATGTAGTTGTCTCAAATCCACTAATTACTGTGACGGTTTTACCTTTTCTACCACTACGAGAAGTTTGTATTCTGATATTTTGTTTCTGTGGTGGTAAGTCATGTTGAGCTTTTTGTAAGGCTTCTTCTCTACTATTATTTCCAAATTCTTGATAAACAACTTTATTTTTTTTCATAATTTCTTAGTAAGAATAATATAAAAAAACACTATGCTAATCGATGATGGCAATTTTCCTAACTTTGACAAATTAAGGAAATCACCATCTCCAATTAATTAAAAATCTAAATGTTTGATTCATTGTGAATAATGATTTTGAGATGTACTTTCTTTTTCCCAACAACGCTCTAAAAGATGAATTTTATAGACATACCAAAATTGACTTGGTTTCCAAACTGATTGACGTTCAAAAACGGGCTGATTTAGATATTCCCATACTGGTTGCATTATTTGCTTAATTCTTAGGTTCATACTCTATAATTTCTGTTAATACTAAACAAACGATTTTCAGACTTATTTCGATTTAAAGTCTCTATTACTAATGTGCCAGAATTTAGAGAAAAAATGTTCAGTAAATTGTTGCAAATTATTAATAATTTGTGTTATTTTTATCAGTGAAATTACTGATAACAAACTTACGTATCACCTTACAAAGCCTTGTAATCCTTAGATTTATCAAATTTTGATTATAACTGCTAATCAAGAATTGGTAACAATTCTTATTAAGAATTAACACTATCATCATTATACTCAGTAAATAAATAACTCTTTAGTTTTGTTGAAGTCACTTTAATTAGGCTGATTGTGTTCTAGTAATATCTATTTTGACAATACCGCTAAAATCAGCGATTGGGGCTGATAATTTTGACAATTGCACTCGTACCTGTTGAATTGAGTTTAATTTGAGAATATCCTCAGCTATTATGGTTGCTAACTTTTCGAGTAAAGTGAATTTAGCAGTTTTCACCAAATGTTGTACTAAAGAAATCGCCTGTCTATAATCAAAAGTATCAGGAAGAGTATCACTTTTTCCTGATTGTGTTAAATCTGTCCAAATAGTAAGATTGACCTCAAACCATTGCCCTAAAACTCTTTCTTCTGGTAGAAATCCAGTATATCCATAACAACGAATTCCTTCGATGTGAATTGAGTCCATATATGCATTCATAATTAACTCCTCGTTGTTTTATTAAAATTTTTGATTGATTTTAGTTTTATTATTAATCTTATATTAAATAATTCAACAATAAAAGTATTTTTGCAGCTTAATGCACGAAATATATTATAGATTTGAGATTATCGAAGTTAAAAATCAAGTTATGTAGAGATTGAGCCGTTTATCTTGGCGGTGTGTTACATTTCATGCTTCGCACCCTACGAGAGGGCTATTTTCTTAGACCATATTTCCCCTCCTGATTACTCACCCTAACCAGAAAACGAGTTCAGCAAGCCCTAACTACGAACTATGTTGCATTAATCGCAATATGCACAATACCATCACCTAGATTAACTAAAGGATTTTGAGTAAGACTAATAACAATGCCATCAACAGGACTTCTAATTTTAGAATGTTTTTCCCCAAAAGCATCAGCAGTTAAACCTAATAGCTGTTTTTTAACAACTTTGTCGCCTAATTTTACCTCTAAACGTAAAATACCTCCCTTAGTAGCTCTAATCCATTTTGATTCTCTAATTTCCACAGAATCACTAGCAATATTGGCAAATGGAAAAGAGTACATCTGTAAAAAATTAATTACCCGTAATACTCCTTCTACTCCAACACGAATAGCCTCCTCATCAAAACGTAAAGCTTCTCCGGCTTCATAGAGTAATATAGGAATATCTTTTTTGGTGGCGGCTTCTCTTAAAGAACCATCTCTAATGGTAGAGTGCATCATTACAGGAGCGTTAAAAGCCTTAGCACAATTATAGGTTTCTTCATCATCTAAATTGGCACGAATTTGCGGTAAATTAACTCTGGGTACAGCAGCAGTATGTAAATCAATGCCATGGGTACTACGATTCACAATTTCTTCCATAAATAAATAAGCAAGCCTAGAAGCCAAAGAGCCATTAGCCGAGCCGGGGAAAGAGCGATTTAAGTCACGGCGATCTGGTAAGTAGCGTGATTGTTCAATAAAGCCAAAAACATTCACAATTGGTACTGCAATTAAAGTACCTTTAAGTAGTTTTGGGTTAATTTTTTCTACTACTTGACGAATAATTTCTACACCATTTAATTCATCTCCATGAATAGCAGCACTTAGCCATAATTTTGGTCCGGCTTCTTTACCATTAAGTACAGTAACGGGTAAAGAAAGAAGGGTTTGGGTAGGTAAACGCCCCACCGGAATTTCTAGACGTTGTTTTTTGCCGGGGGCAATGATTTGTCCGGCAATTTCTAAAGAATTATCTAACATTTGGAAATATCTTAATACTGAATGCGATCGCGTGTTTTCCCCGGAGCAGCATTTTTTTCAATAAACTCAATCACTTTGCCAGCAACATTAATATTAGTGGCATTTTCAATACCTTCTAAACCAGGAGAAGAATTAACCTCCATGATTACAGGGCCATGATTAGAGCGTAATAAATCTACACCTGCAATACTTAAACCCATCGCTTTAGCTGCTCTAATAGCTGTACTTCTTTCCTCTGGAGTTAACTTTATTTTCTCTGCTTGTCCTCCTCGGTGTAAATTAGAGCGAAATTCTCCCGGAGCGCCCTGTCTTTTCATCGAAGCAATCACTTTACCTCCAACCACAAAACAGCGAATATCTGAGCCTCCTGCTTCTTTGATATATTCTTGAACTAAAATATTAGCGTCTAAACCGCGAAAAGCTTCAATTACTGATTTAGCCGCTTGATAAGTTTCCGCTAAAACTACGCCTATGCCTTGAGTACCTTCTAGTAATTTAATAACTAAAGGTGCGCCACCTACGGTTTCAATTAATCCATCAATATCTTGAGTGGAATGGGCAAAACCAGTTACGGGTAAACCAATGCCTTCACGAGCGAGAATTTGGAGACAACGAAGCTTATCTCTGGAGCGAGAAATAGCTTGAGATTCATTGGCACTAAATACATCCATAACCTCGAATTGTCTTACTACAGCCGTACCATAAAAAGTTCTTGATGCACCAATGCGGGGAATAATAGCATCAAAATCTTCTAGAATTTTGCCATTATAAACAACTTTAGGTTTATGGGCAGTAATATTCATGTAACAGCGTAGGTAATTAATTACTTTAACTTCATGGCCTCGTTCTTCGCCAGCCTCTATCAATCGTTTAGTAGAATAAAGAGATGGATCTTGGGATAAAATAGCAATTTTCATACAATAGTTTTATTTATGCTGCTTAAGTAATGTTAACTTACTATGACTTTCGACAAAAGATTTTCCTGCATCAATTAAAAAGCGTTGACGTACTGCCTGACGACCTAATAACATCCTAAAACCCATAACATCCCGATTAGTCAAAGTTAGTTCAATCGGCCATCTAAACTCTCCTAACTTTACCATTGTTTCGATCACAGGACGCATTTGACCATGGCCACCGGAGTTACGCACTAATCTTTGATCTAACAACACTGCTTCTGTGATGATAGTCGTGTGACTATCTTTTTGATAAGGATGAACTTTGAAACTCACCATTTTTATGGTATCACGTTCAAAAAGATGAACATCAAAGGCGTGTAAGGCAGATGATCTAGCCCCTGTATCAATTTTGGCTTTGATATTTATTATATCTAAATCCGGTAAACATAGTATTTCTCGCCAACCAATAATTGGTAGTTCTTTTTCTAGAGTTTTAGTATTATTTTGTTTCACTTTTGATTTTGTAAGTATTTAACAATATACAATTTTGACAGAAGAATAGGGCAAATTTAATTATGAATACAATTCTCAAAACTATAAAATCTTTAGTCTATGTTATTTTATTTGGGTTGTTGATACTTTTTAATACTCAAAATGCCTATGCTTTAGATCAAGCTCAAGCTATTATTCATAGCACTGAAGATGATTCAGTTATGGGTGAAGTTGACTTTATTGAAACTTACGGCGGTATATTTATGGAAGCAACCATGATTAATAGTCCAAGTGGTCTTCATGCTTTCCATATTCATGAAAACGGTAGTTGTGATGATGGTGGTAAGGCTGCTGGTGGTCATTTTAATCCTGATGGAGTTAAACACGGTTATTTAATTGAAGATGGTTTAGCTAATGCTCATGCTGGAGATTTAGGTAATATTTTGATTAATAATAAAGGTACTGGTTTTTTGAGAGAAGATATACCTCTAACTTTGGGTGAAGATAAATATTCAATTGTTAACCGTACAGTAATTGTTCATGCTTTGGAGGATGATTTTGGTCAACCTACTGGTAATGCTGGAGTACGTATAGGCTGTGGTGTTATCTCCCAATAGTTTTATAAAATTCCACTTAAAAATTTGAGAGTGCGGAATTTACTTCCGCATTCTTCCTAAGTGTTCAAAGTCTCTGGGTAAGACTACGATGTCCTGTCAGTAGTACAAAACCAGCTATAAACAGAGGAAAAGGAACTGTGCTTTCGGGTACAGTAACTACAGGTGTAGGAAGTGGCCCTGCCGCAGTGCCTGTCTGGTCAACATTGGCAATGCTATAAACGCCACTCGGGCCAACTGGTGGCTGGGTAGTTTGCCAGAAAAAAGTAATGGTTTCGCCAGTATTCCAACCAGAAGACTCTGGTAAACTCCAGACTAGGCTTCGATCGTTTAGTTGTTCAATAACAATATTTTCATTCCCCAGAGCAGAAGTGGCTTGGGAAAAGCTGAATCCAGCAGTACCAGTAAAACCCTCAGCAGCAAAATTTAGGCGAAACTCAGTTGTATTATCTAAAGGAAGGGTAATTGCTGGAGAAGGAAAAGGTGGATCATTGGGCAAATCTATCCCTGGTGTAACTTGATGTACATAAGTGTATAACGTTCCAGATGAATTTTCAGATGGGATACAGGTAGAAAAACCAGCCGGACAGGAAACACTACTGATAAGGTCACTTATCCCGTCACCGCTCATATTGACAAAAGTTGTATCTACCGTTGGTCCTACTGGCCCGATAATTTTAGCACCGAGGTTAAGCTGATCTAAGTCTGTTGGTGTAACAATGGCAGCACTGGCAGTTTGAGGAGAAAGACCAAGTAGTGCGGCCAGTATCACAAATATTAATTTATAGGTAGAAGATTTCATAAGCTTTTATCAACTCGCTAGTTCTGGATTTAATTATACAATTCTATTGCCACTGTTGGAGTTGATTACGCACCGCTTCAATGGGAAGTGCTAAACCACAACTTAAAGTAAATTCAAGTTCCGCCCAAGGCAATTCTTGATGATTGCAAGATAATTTCATTCCATAGGCTATTCCGATTACTTGGTTATCACTATTAAACACTGGACTCCCAGAACGTCCGGGTGTTAAAACTGCTGATAAATGCAATACTTGTGAGTCCCCATGAATTATTTCCCCAGATGAAACCATCCAATCAGATTCGTTATTGGGATGACCAATGGTTTTGATTGGTTCATTGGCAAAATGGTCAGATTCTGCCAAACTCAATGGTTGAATATCAGCAGGTAAATTGGATACTTCTAAAACTGCTAAATCTAACCAATTGCCGACAGGGGTTGCCTGAATTAATTGAGCAGGAAGCCTTGATCTTACTTGCTCTGAATGAGGTTGACTATATAATTCGACTAAGTAGGTAGTTTTGGGTTGAGGTTGATCGCCAAAATTAATTACATGACGATTAGTGATAATCCAGGCGGTGTTTTCAGAACGTTTTATGACCCAACCCGTACCCTGGGCAAATTTGCGGCGACTTTGGACGATTACTTTAACCACTGAACGTTTAAGACTAAAAAGAGGATCGCTTTTTAATGCTTCTAAACTTTCAGGTAGAGTTGCGATTTCGGGATTTTGTTGAAGAATTATTTTTCGTTGTACTTCCTGTACATAAAGTTTGGCATTACTAAGACTAGGATCGAGGAGAATTGCTTGCTGACATTGTTCAAGAGCTTTTTGATAGTTTCGACTTCGATCTAAGGCAAAACAGAGTTTTTCTCTAGTGGCAGCATCTTGAGGAGCAATGGCTAAAGCCTGTTTATAAAAGACAATGGCCTTTGTGAGTTGATCTTTTTCCTCCAAAGCTTCTGCCAAATAGCGATAGGCGGCGACACCATTAGGGTCTAATTGAATTGCTTGCCAATACATTGACAAAGCTTTTTCGCTTTTGCCTTGTTGTTGCCAAACAACACCTAGTTGGGTGAATATTGCCACATTTTTGGGAAATTTTTTCAGGGCATTTTCATAGAGCAAAGCGGCTGCTGCCCAATTTTCTTGTTTTTCTAATAAAGTACCTAAATTGAGGTAATTGCTCAGTTCTTGAGGTTTTTCTTGAATGGCTTGACGATAAGCTGCGATCGCCTGTTCCTGTTTGCCCTGTTTGTTGAGTTCTTCGGCTAAACGTTGATAAGCAGTTCCCAATTCAATTGATACTGGAATTTGGGGATTTAGGTCTATTGCTTGGTCATAGGCTGCGATCGCTCCAGCATAGTTTCCCTGTTTATACCAAGCTTGGCTTAATTTAGCATATCCTTCGGCATTGTTGGGATTTAAACGCAAAACAAATTGATAAGCATCTGTGGCTGCTTCATATTCAGTTTTAGCTAGTAAATAGTTACCTCGTTGCAGATAAAATTTTGTCCCTAAATAAACTCCTAGATATGGCATTACAGTCATAATTGTCATAGCGATAACTATTAGTCTCACTAATCTATGGTCGGATTTTTTGTACATCTGTCGGGGATAATTCTGAGAAAGTCGCCCCATCAACTTTAACTCCTAGATTCTGGTATTTCCAATTTTAGTATTTAATCTAATTTATTTTTATCTTAATAACTAATAGTTTGCTAATAATTTTAACTTATGATAAATCTTATTTATAGGACTTGGTTTTATTATACTTTTTGAGACCGTAAGCAGCGTGTAATTGTACTGTTTTTTCTCTATCTTGACTAAGTAATTCTAAAAAATGTCTTCCTTCTGTCTGAGCCAATTCTCCTAATGCTATGGCTATTTTTTGCTTAATTATTGTCTTTTGATTAGCTTGATATTTCCCAGATAAAAATCTAATTAAAATTTCATTGGCTTGCTTTTTAACTTCATTATTACTCTGTTTTCCTAAAATAGATATTATTTCTTCACAAACATTTACTTCTACCCAACTTAATGCTAATCCTAAATATTTTACTGCTATTTTATTCTCACACCAACCTAAAGCTCTTACTATTGGTATTTGTAATAAAACTGGTGTTGCTCTAGATTTTAGCACAACAAACAATTCTGCTATGGCTTCTTCTGTACCAATTCTACCTAAAGTCAAAGCAGTTTGTTGACATACTTCTAAATTCAAATCATATAACAAAGGTTTGAGATGATTTACCATGTCTGATTTTAATTCTTTTTGATGACGAAAACCTAAACTAATTACTGCCTCTTTTCTAACTATGGCTGCTTTATCTTGCAATGAATTGATTAAAGTAGCAGTAATTTCTTGATTATGAAAACTACCTAAAGCTTCAATCGCTAAAGCTCGAATCATAGGATTAGAATCTTTAATAACTGATAATAAAGGTTTAATGCTATCTGGGCGACGAATTTGTGCCAAAGCTTTAATGGCTAATAAACGAGTTTCATCATCTTCTTTCAGTAAAGCAATTAAAGAAACAATAGCTTTTTCTCCAATATTACCTAAAGATTCAGTAGCAACCTTTAACAATTGTTCTTCTTCAGACTCTTGTATTACTTTAATCAAAGAAAGAATTACTTGGGGATAATTAAATTCTCCTAGAATACGGCCAACAAACCAGCGTAATTCAACTTCCGTTTCTTCATTTTCCCAAATTGTTAATAGAGATGGTATGGCTGGTTTACCCAATTTGGGAAATACTTTAGCAATGTCCCATCTCTGCTGAAAATCGCTATTTTTCAGGACAAATAAAGATAAACTTAAAATTTGTTCCCAAACTACTTCATCAAAAGAAGGTAAATTATGGTTATTTTTTTCTAGGGGTAACTGTTGTAAAAAGTGAGTTACAAGACTTAAATTGCCCTGTGCTTGGGCTATGGTTGCTTGTTCTATAATATTTTCCATTGTATTTATTATTTTCAGACCATTTTAAAATTTATTTTAGCTTTCCACAGCAGATAAAATGGACTAAACGCATTGTATTAATGAAAAATAATCAATAGCTTCTTAAAAAATATGGTAATCAGCAGAATATATTCTGCCCCTACTATAGTCACAATAACTTCTCAACTTCTTAACTCCTCAACTTAAGCTTTTTTCTTGGCACTAGCAGTTTTAGTAGTTTTTTTAGTGGTAGTTTTTTTAGTAGTAGTTTTCTTCGTAGTAGTTTTAGTCGTCGCTTTAGCAGCCAATGCTTCCAAAGCAATATCTAGGGTTACACTTTCCATGGTTTGCCCTTCAGGAATTTTGGCATTAACTTTACCGTGTTTAATATAATGTCCATAAGGCCCTTCATAAATATTGACTGGTTCATTATCATCGGGATGAAGACCTAATTCTCGTAAAGGAGTTTTACTGCTGCCACGACTGCCTCTAGTTCGTTTAGGTTGAGCGAGAAGCTCTAAGGCACGTTCTAAATTAATTGTTAAAACGTCATCTTCTTTTTTTAAGGAACGATAATCTTTACCTTCTTTTCCTTGGTCATGAACAACGTAAGGGCCAAATCTTCCTAAAGCGGCTTTAATTTTTGCCCCTGTTTCTGGATGTGTACCTAAAATACGAGGTAAAGATAATAAACCATTAGCTATATCTAAAGTTACATCTTCTGGTTTCAGATTTTTAGGCAAAGATACTCGTTTTGGTTTTTTATTTTCTTCGGTAACTTCTCCTAACTGCACATAAGGGCCGTAATTTCCGATTAAAACATAAATATCTTCACCTGTTTCGGGATGAGTACCTATGGTTTCTGGCCCTTCTATTTTTTGTTTTAATAGCACTTGAACTTGTTCATTATTCAAATCTGCTGGCGTTAAATCAGGAGGTAGAGAAGCATTGGCGGATTCTGCTTCGATATAAGGGCCAAATTTACCAATTCTAACCTTAACATCTAGTCCATCAAGTACAATTTGTTTAGCTTCACTGGCTTCAATGGTGGTTTCTCCTTGTTTAACTTTATTTTCTAAACCCTCTTCTCCCTGATAAAAGTGTCTGAGGTAAGGCAGCCATTGCACTTCTCCTCTGGCAATTTCATCTAGGGTTTGTTCCATTTTTGAGGTAAAGGAGGTATCAACTAAGTCGCTAAAATGATTTTCTAACAAACTGGTAACGGCAAAAGCTGTAAAAGTGGGAATTAAGGTTTTATTACGCATTTGAGCATAATCGCGATCGATTATTGTGCCGATAATACTGGCGTAGGTACTAGGTCTTCCTATTCCTTCACTTTCTAAAGTTTTTACTAAGGATGCTTCACTATATCGAGCGGGTGGTTGAGTTTCATGACCGACAGCCTCTACTTTTTTACATTCAGGAGTATCACCCACTTTTAAGTCAGGTAAGATAACTTCTTGGTTTTCTAAAGCTGCCTCTGGATCGTCTGAGCCTTCCACATAAGCACGGAAAAAACCGGGAAAATCTATTCTTTTACCACTGGACTTAAATAAGGCGTTTTCGACTTCAATATTTACTGCAATTTGGGTTAATCTTGCTTCAGCCATTTGTGAGGCTACAGTTCGTTTCCAAATTAAGTCATAAAGGGATAATTCTCGACCAGACAAGGGCGTATCTTTGGGAATACGGAAGCTACTACCAGCCGGACGAATTGCTTCGTGGGCTTCTTGAGCACTTTTACTTTTAGTGGCATATTGTCTTGGCTTGGGACTGAGATATTCTTTACCATACATTTGTTCAACACAATTTCTAGCTGCGGTAATTGCTTGTTCTGATAAATGCACCGAATCAGTTCTCATGTAGGTAATATAGCCGTTTTCATAGAGACTTTGGGCTACTTTCATCGTCTCTCGTGCAGATAATCCTAATTTTCGGTTTCCTTCCTGTTGTAAGGTGGATGTAGTAAAGGGAGCATAGGGTTTACGGGTAGTGGCTTTTTCTTCTAAGTCAGTGACTGTCCAGGTTTTATCTTGAATACGGGCTTTAAGAGCTAAAGCTTCGCTTTCGTTGAGAACAACAACTTTTTTCCCTTTAGCCAATTTTCCTGTTTTTGGGTCAAAATCTGCACCTGTGGCGATTTTTTGACCATCTAATCCCATTAATTTAGCTTCAAAAGGATTTTTTTCTTGTTCTAGCAGTGCTTTTAAGTCCCAGTAACTAGCACTTTTATGTTGACGACGTTCTCTTTCTCGCATTACCAGTAAACGTACAGCAACTGACTGTACTCTTCCGGCGGATAAACCTCTGGCTATTTTTTTCCAGAGTAAGGGAGAAACTGTATAACCCACTAACCTATCTAAAATTCTTCTAGTTTCTTGGGCATGAACTAGGTTTTCGTCAATATCACGACAATTATTTAAGGCTTTTTGGATTGCTTCAGAGGTAATCTCATGGAATACCATTCTTTTAATCGGAATTTTGGGTTTTAAGAGATTTAATAAATGCCAACTTATGCTTTCTCCTTCTCGATCTTCGTCTGTTGCTAATATTAGTTCATCAGCAGTTTTTAAAGCCTCTTTTAATTCTTTAACTAATTTTTTTTTGGTGCTTGGTATTACATAAATTGGCTCGAAATTATCTTCTACATTTACTCCCAAATTCGCCCATTTCTTATCTTTAAATTCGGCGGGAATTTCTTTTGCATTTGAGGGCAAATCTCTTACATGACCCATGGAGGCTTCAATACGATACTTTTTACTGTTTAAATAGTTACGAATAGTTTTAGCTTTAGTAGGTGATTCAACAATAACTAGGGTTGTCATTTTTAATTATGAATTGTATATTATGAATTATGAATTATGAATTATTACTTATCTATGATTAGAAATATAAATGTTATTTCCTCAATATATTTATTATTCTTTACGATAAAACTAATTTCAAGTTGCTGTCAAGATAAATAATTTCACATTTTCGGCAAAATGCCTTGATTGAAAGAAAAAGAAGGTTAGTTGAGTTTCTCTTTAGTATCTATATTCACAAAATACTCAAAATATCAAGTCTGTTTCACATTTATTTATATAACTTAAATTTAGTTAACAAAAACTCGGATCACATCGCAACTAAGTTTTTACAAATAAAGATAATATTTAACCTATAGATAAGGCTTTTAGGGCTGTAATTTACTAACAAGCCACAACTGAGCCACAGATTATACTCTTCTCAATTATTAGAGAATTATCTTCACAATACCATATTTACGTTACTTTATTGAGAATAAGCTAATTTTTTTTGAAAAATTAAGTTATGTAAAGCGAGAAAAAATATTTAATATTTCAATCATTGAATGAAAAAGTATAATTTTTTGTTATATTAATCGCAATTTAGAGGCGAGAAGTTAGTAACAAATTTTAAATTAAGCAATTTCTTGTGTAACTGCTTCAATGTATTCTTGAATAATGGGTTTTAGAGAAAATAAAACTTGTTTATTTTTTACTTCTTTGATTAATAAATTTTTATTAGTTAAAGATTGAATTATTTGCATCATATCTCTTGGGGAGATATTTAAGTCTTTTCCTTGAAGAATTAACTCATTAAATCCCAAAGATTTATTAATTGTGGCTAACATTTGGACAAGTTGCTTTTCCTCTTGGGATAAACGCTCAAATTGTAAAGAAATCAATTCAATAATTCCGCCAAAGACAAATATTTTTTGGCTTAAAAATATTTCAAGATCGCGATCTAAAACTTCTTTAATATAATCTATAGCCATTTTCAAGGCTAAAGGATTGCCTTGATAGGCATCAATTAGTTGATCGATATTTTCTACTTTTTGTTGTCCTAATTCTTGTTTAATCATTGTTTTAGCATCTTCTCGGCTAAACTCAACTGGTAAAATTGCCACTTTTTGATACCCTTCATCATCTAAATATTTAATTTCTGGAATCATTTCCGAACTTAAAATTAGAATACAACTCTGATGAAATTCTTGTCCTAATCGTCTAAAAAAATCTTGATATTCTTGTGATATTATTTGATTATCTAGGATATACTCACCGTTATCCAAAACTAATAATAAAGGATATTTATTAAAACACTCTAACAAAAAAGTTATTTTAGATTGAAAGTCATTGGTAGAAAAAGAAGGTACTTTTAGCTCTCCATTCTCGGATAAAATTAAAGTCAATAAATTATCAAGTAAACTATTCAAATTAGGAACTGTTTCCAAAGAGCGCCAACAAAAATATTCAAATTTACTATTATTTTGTTGTTTGATGGTAGTGAATAAGTTAGCAGCAAGATAGGTTTTACCAATTCCCCTAATACCTAAAAGATTTATTAATTGACACTGATCTTTTAAAACTAAATTTTTTAATATACTAATCTGACTATTACTGTAAGGAAGAACGACATCTGGAGGAATACCCCAATATTTATTTAATAAAACTGCTTGATTAGGATTCGGTTTTTCGATGGGGGAATCAAATAATTCTTGATGTTCGGATTCTCCAGACAGTTTATTAACTACTGTATGTTTCCAATTATGTTTAGTAATTTTATCATCTAAGGCAAAAGATAAGCGTTTCCATAAACTAGCACCAATATTTCCTTTAATATAGCTGAGACTTTTACCTAAACTTTCTGCCATATCTTCATAGGTCATACCTTTCCATTCCCCTTCAAGAACTGCTTTTTCTAGGTAGGAAAGACGGCTTCCTGTTTTTTCTTTAAGTAAAATATCAATTTTAGCTATCAGTTCGTTTAATTTCATAACCACCTCAATATATCATCCAAAAGTATGACAATTTTTGAGTAAATTGTATGTATAAACTATTATAGCTTTTAAGATTGATGAAAGATGATAATGATGTAAGTTTTGCTGACAAGCAAACATTAGTTTATGATGAGCTTATGTATTTTTATCCCTTAGCTAAAGCTAGAGGGTATTCAATTCCACTGTGATAATAGTTAATTTCTTAAAAATATATGGATTTTTCTAGTAGTATTGGTTCTCAGCTTAATGCAGGAACAATTTTACCAGAAGGGATTGTCATAATCACCCTGATGGTAGTTTTAATAGGCGACTTAATAGGCGGTAAAAGTGCTAGAGGTTGGTTGCCTTATGGTGCGATCGCAGGTTTATTGATTTCAGTGGTAGCCTTATATTTAGGATGGAATACTCCCGACTCTATATCTTTTTTAGGCTCATTTAACGGAGATAACCTAAGTATTATTTTCCGCTCCATCATCGCACTCTCCACTGCGGCTACTATTTTAATGTCAATTACCTATGTAGAAAGGTCTGGAACTTCTCTAGCAGAATTTATTGGCATTATGTTAACAGCGACTCTAGGGGGAATGTTTCTCTGTGGGGCGAATGAATTAGTGATGGTTTTCATCTCCTTGGAAATGTTGAGTATATCTTCTTACCTGATGACTGGGTATATGAAAAGAGATCCTCGTTCCAATGAAGCCGCATTAAAATATTTATTAATAGGAGCTTCTAGTTCAGCAATTTTTCTTTACGGCACATCTTTGCTATATGGTTTATCGGGAGGAGAGACGAATTTAACCGCAATTCAAACAGCCATTACCAATGCTAATGGTGCTGAATCTTTAGGATTAGCTATTGCTCTGGTATTTGTCATCGCAGGTATTGCCTTTAAAATTTCGGCTGTGCCTTTTCACCAATGGACTCCTGATGTTTATGAAGGCTCTCCCACTCCTGTGGTGGCGTTTTTATCTGTAGGTTCAAAAGCTGCGGGTTTTGCCTTAGCTATTCGTTTACTACTAACTGCTTTTGCCCCTGTTACTGAGCAATGGCAATTTATTTTTACTGCTTTAGCCATTTTAAGTATGGTTTTAGGTAATGTGGTAGCTTTAGCTCAAACCAGCATGAAAAGAATGTTAGCCTATTCTAGTATTGCCCAAGCTGGTTTTGTAATGATTGGTTTAATTGCTAATACAGAATCGGGTTATGCGAGTATGATTTTCTACTTACTCGTTTATCTATTTATGAACTTGGGAGCATTTAGCTGTGTAATTCTCTTCTCTTTACGCACGGGTACAGATCAAATTAGCGAATACGCAGGATTATACCAAAAAGATCCTCTGTTGACTTTAGGTTTAAGTATTTGCTTATTATCCTTGGGTGGTATTCCTCCCCTAGCTGGATTTTTCGGTAAAATTTATATATTCTGGGCTGGTTGGAAAGCAGGATTATATGGTTTAGTCTTACTCGGATTAGTCACCAGTGTAGTTTCGATTTACTATTACATTCGTGTAGTAAAAATGATGGTAGTAAAAGAGCCTCAAGAAATGTCTGATGTGGTCAAAAATTATCCTCCAATTCGTTGGAATTTAATAGGAATGCGTCCTTTACAGGTAGGTTTAGTTTTATGTTTGATCGCAACTTCTTTAGCAGGTATTTTATCTAATCCCTTATTTACCCTCGCTAATGATTCTGTAGTAACTACACCCATGCTTCAATCTGGGATGGTAAGCGCACAAATTCCTCAACCCAAAAAAACAATATCTAAGGTAATTAATTAAAGGATAAAAAACTTATTTTCTCTTAAGAAAAAAGGAATTATCCTGAATGTAAAAAAGTCATCTAAGCTATCTTGCTATAGGTGACTTTTTAATAGTTTATAATGAATAGTTTATAATTAATTTATAACAAATAACGAATAACAAACCAATGTTTAACCTAACTAAACCTATATATCCTTTATTTTTATCTACATTTAAAAATAATCCAGAAGCTGCACATTTACAATTACTTAAAACTCTTCGTGCTATTAATAATCTTCGTCATAGTATTTGGGGTAAACTTGCCATTGAAGAATTAGAAAAATCCTTTTGTTTTACCGATGAACGTTTACAACAAAATCTCTGGGGATTACATTTTAATAATCCTGTGGGTTTAGCACCGGGTTTTGATAAGGATGGTATGGCCGCAAAAATATGGTCTAGTTTCGGCTTTGGTTTTGCTGAATTGGGTGCAGTTACTCTTTATGCTCAAACTGGAAATCCTCGTCCTCGTCTTTTTCGTTTGCCTTTAGATAAAGCAGCATTAAACCGTATGGGAGCTAATAATTTAGGTGCTGCGGTGATGGCTGAAACTTTACAAGAATCTGCACCTTTTTCTATTCCTATTGGTGTTAATCTTTGTAAATCAAAAATTACTTCCTTAGAAGAAGCTGCGGATGATTATTTAGGGAGTTTTCGTTATCTTCAAAATTATGCTGATTATTTTGTTGTTAATGTTAGTTCGCCAAATACTCCCGGATTGCGATCGCTTCAAAGTACCAAATCATTAAACCAAATATTAACAGTTTTACAACAAAAAAATCAAGCTAAAAAGCCAATTTTTGTCAAAATTGCACCAGACTTAAATCATGAAGATATTTTAAGTATTTTAGATTCAATTAAAACTCATAAACTAGCCGGAATTATTGCGACTAATACCACCATTAGTAGAGAAGGCTTAAAAACCGAAATATTACCAGAAACTAACAAACATATTACTGAAGAAGCAGGAGGAATTAGTGGCAGTCCATTAACCCAACGTTCAACGGAAATTATTAGATTTATCTATCAAGAAAGTCAAGGAGAAATTCCGATTATTGGAGTAGGAGGAATTTTTACAGGGGAAGATGCTTGGGATAAAATAACTGCGGGGGCGAGTTTATTACAAATATATACCGGTTGGATTTATCAAGGGCCTTGGGTAGTTAAAGAAATCTTAAATCACCTATTAATAAAATTAGAAGATAATGGACTAAATAATATTAATCAAGCTATAGGAATTAATTCATAAGTCCTGACTTTTATCTCTTGCTACATCATTATTTAATTTATTTGTTGTTTTTCAATAATTTCAAATAAAGCTTGAAAATTCCCTTCTCCAAAACCTTGGGCCTGTTTTCTTCTCTCGATTAATTCAAAAAAGAAAGTTGGTTGATTAAAAATAGGCTTAGTAAATATCTGCATTAATAATGATTCTGGTAAATTATAATTACTATCAATCAGTATTTCTTGTGATTCTATAATTTCATATTCTTCTGCTGTTAAGGAATAAATTAATCCATTATTTATCTTTTGTTTTAGATTAGTATAATAATTTTTAGCTACAGGTAAAAAAGGTAAACCTCTAATACGCATTTGTCTTACTGTATGCAAAATATTGATCGATTTTAATCCAATATGTTGAATACCAGCACCTTGATTAATATTCAAAAATTCTTGAATTTGTGAGTTATCAGAAGTTGGTTCATTAATATTAAAATAAAAGTTATTTTGAGGAGCAACTAAGGCTTGACTAGATAGTCCTGAGCGATTAGTATTTATTTTAAAAGTTTGTAATGGTTGAAAATAAAATATATTTTGATAAAAATTTACTGCTGTTAATAACTCTCCTTGAGGGACGTTTAAAACAACATGATCTATTCCAATAATATGATTATCAAATTTGCCCTTGCTAGATGAATAATTTGTTATTTCTGGAAAAATTATATTATCATTACCGATTAATTTGGGAAATAGAGAATGAAAAGGAATATTATTTACATTCTCAATCAAAGTATGTTCTAAACAATTCCAACCTTTTATTTTAGCAAATTTAATTTTATGTTTTGCTAAAGAATAAGTTTTAGATGCCAATATAATATTGGCATCTTTTTGACAAAATTTATTCAGAATAGAATCAATATTATTAACTCGAAAAGCAATATCAACAACACCCTCAGCATGGCAATCAAGATAATGAGCAACTGAACTTAAAGCATTAAGAGGAGAAGAAATAACAAAGAAAATTGAATAATTATTAGTAACTATTTCAGTAAGAGTATGATTTTGTTTAAATTGACTTAAATATTGAAAACCCATTTTATCAACTAACAATTTACGGGTTTCAGTGGCATCTTTTACATAAAAATGTATATGATTTATCAACATAAAAATTTTTTATCTAGTACAAATAAACTAAAATTTTATTTACTAGCATAAATTACACCAAATCTAATTAAACCTCTTTGATAACCTTTACTCATCAAAGGAAGAGATAAAGCACTTTCTATAGTTTGCCAACCTGCGCTTAAAAGTCCAATAATTGCTTGAGGTGTAATCGCAGAATCAATTACTACATCCCAAAAAGGAGCAACTGCTGTTGACCAATCATTGCTACAAATATCTTTAAAACCAGATTCATTGACAATGATTTCATATTCGGGTAGAGAGATAACATAGGGCAAACAATACACTCGATAAATTTCTTCTAAATGTCTCTGCTCATCTTCTGTCAATTCTCCTGCGAAAGAATTTGTTGAGCGATGACACCAAGTTGCCATAATTAATTTACCTCCGGGTTGCAGCACTCGATAACATTCTGCTAAAAATTTAGTTTTATTGGGCATATGTTCACCACTTTCTAAAGACCAAACTAAATCAAAGGTATTATCAGGAAAGGGCATTTCTAAGGCATTGGCACAGAGAAACCTAACCTTATCGCTTAAATCAGCTTCTTTAGCTCTTTGTGTCGCCCTTGATATTTGTACAGGAGACAAACTAATACCCGTAGCTTGAGCCGTAAATTTTTCTGCTAAATAAAGGGTGCTTCTCCCAATGCCACAACCAACATCAATAATATTTTCTACTTGATTAACTTTAGCCCAGATTAAAAGTTCTTCAATGAGATCGATTTGTGCTTGACGACGATTTATTTTATAGTTTCCGCTTCTACCATAATAACCATGATGCATATGTTCTCCCCAAATCTCTTCCCATAATTGGCTAGAACTATCGTAAAATTGCTTAATCTGCTCATTTAAACTACTATTCATTGGGTTTGTAAAATTATAGATTTCGTATTCTACTCTAACAATTTGCAATGAAACTTGATTACCAAAAATATTTAACACATCAAAAATGGATGCTCAAGGCGATCGCATCTGCTGAAGAATCAGGCAAGTTGGGTGATGTGCCAGTGGGTGCAGTGATAATAGATGGCAAGGGAAAGTTAATTGCTGCGAGTGGCAACAAAAAGGAACAAAATAATGATCCCACTGCCCATGCAGAAATTTTAGTTTTGCAGGCTGCCAGCCAAGTTTTGCATAGTTGGCATTTAGAGCAATGTACTTTATATGTTACTTTAGAACCTTGTCCGATGTGTACGGGGGCGATTATTCAGGCTCGACTTGGTTTACTGGTATATGGGGCAGATGATCCGAAAACAGGTACTATTAGAACTGTAGCTAATCTTCCTGATAGTGCTTGTTCTAATCATCGTTTACAAGTAATTCCGGGTATTTGCGAACAAGAATGCAGGGAAATGTTACAAAATTGGTTTAAGAAAAAACGTAATTTTAGAAGGAAAAATGAATTATGAATCATGAATTATGAGGGATGACAAATAACTATTAACTAATAACTATTACTATTCTCTCACTTTTGGACAAGAAGAAGCCTCAGATTTAGCCATGATACAAGTATGGGTTAAACAAGGCTCATGATAAGCATCTTCTTCTTCTAAAGCAGGGGGTAATTGGCCAAAAATCATCTCACAACTAAAATCTGAGAAATCAGGAATCATTGTTAAAGGAATACCAAATTCCTCAGTGAAAAATTTTTGAGTAGGTAACTTACACATATTAATACACATACCCACACAACCACTTTCCTCTAAATAGCGGCATTTTTCGATATGAACTTGACTTTTTTGGCTTCTTAATTGGCCATTTTCTCCTGTAACTTCTACTGCCCTAACTTCAGTTGGCCCTACTAACCATTCAAACATTAGTTTAGCAAACCAAGCATTCCATTCACATACCCATTGAGTCGGTGAAAATAGGGTACGTATCATTTTCAGGGCAAAACTAGGTACAAGAGATTGCAATACAATTTCCACTAATTTTTGTTGTTCGAGGGAATTACGCCCTCGCATAATTTTAAAAGATAAATCAACAAAGCCATCGTAACCTTGTTTCTGACTTTTTTTTCCCACAGCTTTAGCCATTTTATGACTAAATAAAGCAATAAAAAGGCGATCGAATAAATTATCTTGATAAACTGTTTTTTCTAATTTATTTACTTGCATAATTTCTATCCAAATCTCCTTCATTTGATTTAGTAAAATCTCTTAGATTGACAATACCCAATCAGCAATTAAATTATTAACTTCTGTGGGGATTTCATCATGGGGACAATGACCAGCCTTAAGATAATATTCTGTCAAATTAGGATGATATTGTCTAAATTTTGCACCTTTTTCTCTGGTATTCATCCAAGGATCGCCCTCTCCCCATAACATTAATAAAGGAGACTTTAACTGTTGCAGGAGAATATCTACTTTTTCTCCTTGAGGTGTTTTGAAAACAGAAGCAAAAACCTGAGCCGCTCCTCCATCGCAGGAAGGACGATAAATATCTTCAACCAACTCATCTGTTACTGCACTTTTGTCTAAATAAACCTTTTCTAAAGTTTTACGAATTACTGATTTTCTGCGAGTGTATTGAAATAATAAATAAGTCGCCCAAGATTGTAATAAAAGTGTTTTAGTAAGCCCAGATATAAAAGTTTTTTGGCGTTGTGGAGTATCGGAAAATGGGCCAGCACTATTTAATAAAATCAAACCTGAAACTAAATCATTATTTTGAGCCGCCACACATAAAGCCGCATATCCTCCCAAAGAATTACCCACTAAAACGGTAGATTTACCAATAACTTCTTGAATAAAATCTGATAATTGATTACGCCATAAATCACCACTATATTGTAAGTTAGGTTTAGCAGAACGACCAAAACCTAATAAATCGATCGCCCATACTTCAAAAGTATCTTTTAACTGAGCAATATTTTTGCGCCAATGATCCGTAGAAGCACCAAAACCATGTATTAATAATAAAGCTGGTTTATGAGACTGTTTTTCTCCTGCTTGAACATAGTAAATTGAATGATCTTGCCACTGCCAATAATTACCCGGAATAGTATTAGCTTTAATTGGTATTTTTGTTGTCATAATTAAAAAAATTCTATTAAAATATCACTATTATAACTAATTTTGAGTAGATGTATAAATGATTTATCAATTTAGTATTAAATATTACCAAAAAATCTTTTTTTGACAATAAAAATAACCAATGACCACGAACAGATAAATTAAAATTTTTGCTAAATTAAACAAAAAGTAAGACTAACAATGATTATAACTCAGACAGAATATCATAACAGACGCGATCGCCTTATGGCAAAAATTGGCACTGGTACAGCTATTTTTAGTAGTGCGCCCACTGCCGTCATGCACAATGATGTAGAATATAACTATCGTCAAGATAGTGACTTTTATTATCTTACAGGCTTTGATGAACCCCAAGCAGTGGCAGTTTTAGCCCCCCATCACCAAGAACACAAATTTGTTTTATTCGTACAACCCAAAGATCCAGAAAAAGAAACTTGGCACGGTTATCGTCAGGGTATCGAAGGTGCAAAAGAATTTTTTGGAGCTGATGAAGCCTATCCTATTAACGAATTAGATGAAAAATTACCCCAATATTTAGAAGGGTGCGATCGCATTTTTTATCATTTTGGCAGAGATAAAACCTTTAATGAAAAAATAATCAGCCATTGGCAAAGATTAATTTTAACCTATTCTAAAAGAGGTACAGGGCCTACTGCAATTCATGACACCAATTTTATTTTACATCCTTTACGCCTGATCAAAAGTCCTGCCGAATTAGAAATGATTAGGCAAGCTATGAAAATTTCAGTAGAAGCCCATCATTGCGCCAGAGAATTTGCTCAACCGGGGCGTTATGAATACGAAGTTCAAGCAGAAATAGAACATATCTTTGCTAAAGCAGGAGGTACACCTGCTTATCCTTCTATTGTTGCTTCTGGGGCTAATGCTTGTATTCTGCATTATGTGGAAAATAAACGGCAAATGCAGGATAAAGATTTATTATTAATTGATGCTGGTGGCTCTTTAGGTTATTATAATGGCGATATTACGAGAACATTTCCCGTAAATGGTAAATTTACCCCCGAACAAAAGACCATTTATGAGATAGTTTTAGAGGCACAATTAAAAGCAATAGAAGCAGTAAAACCAGATAATCCTTATAATCAATTTCATGATGTAGCTGTACGAGTTATCGTTGAAGGATTAATGGATTTAGGTTTATTAACTGGCGATATTGAAGAGATAATTAAAGAAGAAAAATATAAGCCTTTTTATATGCACAAAACTGGTCATTGGTTAGGTTTAGATGTCCATGACGCAGGATTGTATAAACACGGTAAAGAAACTTGGGCTAATTTACAAGCCGGACAAGTCTTAACCGTTGAACCCGGTATTTATATTTCTCCTACTATTGAACCAGTGGAAGGACAACCAGAAATACCAGAAAAATGGCGAGGTATTGGCATAAGAATTGAAGATGATGTTTTGGTTACTGAATCAGGTTATGAAGTGCTGACTAAAGATGTACCAAAATTAATAAATGAATTAGAAAATTAGCGATTTAGTCTAAATTCGAGTTATAAATTATTTCTAATTTTTGAGTAAAAATAAGAGTAAAAAGTAACTTAAACTAAGATAATTTAAGTTACTTTTTACTCAAAAATAAATAATTTTATGATTGATTAAATTTATTTTTTCTCATCTGAATCAAACATATCAAAAAAAGCATCTATTTCTGTATCTAAATTAGATTTATCTGAAGTTTGTAACTCTTCTATATCTCCATCTTCATCATCTGTTTTATCCACTGTAAAACTTTCAGCAAATGGATCTTCAGAATCTGTCATATTAAATTCATCAAAAGAAGAAGTAGATGAATCTTCTTCTAAGTCTGGTAGATTAAAATCGTCTAAAGAATTATCATCAGAATTTAATTCTTCCAAGGAATTATCTTGATTATCTTCTTCTAAATTAGGAAGATTGAAATCATTGAAGGAATCATTATCTTCAGAGGTTTCTGTTGTTTCTAGACCAAAATCAAAGTCAGACTCGGCAGTGATTTCTTCGGTTTCTGTACTAAAATCAAAGTCAGACTCGGCAGTGATTTCTTCGGTTTCTGTACCAAAACCAAAATCATCTTCATCCGTAGTTTCTGCTATATCTGCACCAAAATCAAAGTCAGCTTCATCCGTAGTTTCTTCAGTTTCTGTACCAAAACCGAAATCATCTTCATCGCTAGTTTCTGCTATATCTGCACTAAAATCAAAATCAGCTTCGGCTTCTGTGGATTCAGTTTCTGTACCAAAATCAAAGTCAGATTCCGCCGTAGTTTCTTCAGTTTCTGTACCAAAACCAAAATCATCTTCATCCGTAGTTTCTTCAATTTCTGTACTAAAATCAAAGTCAGATTCCGCCGTAGTTTCTTCAGTTTCTGTACCAAAACCAAAA
>CAYPSO010000025.1:25510-25789 GCA_964413275.1 uncultured bacterium
TCTGATTCCGCCGTAGTTTCTTCAGTTTCTGTACTAAAATCAAAATCTGATTCGGCTTCTGGGGATTCTATTTCTAAACCAAAATCACCTTCATCCGTAGTTTCTGCTGTATCTGTACCAAAATCAAAGTCAGATTCGGCTGTAGTTTCTTCAGTTTCTGTACCAAAATCAAAGTCAGATTCGGCTTCTGTGGATTCTATTTCTAAACCAAAATCACCTTCATCCGTAGTTTCTGCTGTATCTGTACCAAAATCAAAGTCAGATTCGGCTGTAGTTTCT
>CAYPSO010000025.1:25889-30660 GCA_964413275.1 uncultured bacterium
TTTCTTCAGTTTCTGCACCAAAATCAAAATCTGATTCGGCTGTAGTTTCTGCTGTATCTGCACTAAAATCAAAGTTAGATTCATCGGTAGTGATTTCTTCGGTTTCTGTACCAAAATCAAAGTCAGATTCGGCTTCTGGGGATGCGGTTTCTAAATCAAAATCTGATTCGGCCGTAGTTTCTTCAGTTTCTGCACCAAAAGCTAAGTCAGATTCGGCTTCTGGGGATTCGGTTTCTAAATCAAAATCTGATTCATCGCTAGTTTCAGATGAGGATTCTAATTCTACTTGTGATTTTAACTCCTCAATTTGTGATTGATAAGATGATTCTAATTGTTGAGTTTGATTTTGTAATTCTTCAAATTGTGATTGATAAGATGATTCTAACTGTTGAATTTGATTTTGTAATCCTTCAATTTGTGATTGATAAGATGATTCTAATTGTTGAGTTTGATTTTGTAATTCTCCAATTTGTGCTTGATAAGATGCTGTTACTGTTGCAATAGCTTGATTGGATTGATTTTGATAATCTTGTTGTAAAGAGGCAATAGTTTCTTGTATTCTTGATTCATGATTTTGTTCTAAAGACCCTATTTGCCCTTGTAATTGTTGTTTATCTCCTTGTAATTGTTTAAGTTGACCATTTTGTATAAAAAAAACTACACCTGCACCTATGATAAAACCTATAATTAATCCTAAAAACAATAACATTATTATCCTCCAGTTTTTTTAAATTTTTGAGTTTTTGAGTTTTAAAAATTATCTTAGATTATAAGCATAACTGCTTATTATTTACTTTCTCTATTTAAAGCTGATACCATTGCTTGCTGACTTGCAGTTTCATAAACATAGTCTAAATATTCTTTAATTATCTGAGTATCTCTGTAAGCAAGAGGAATTTTCCCAAGAATCTCTAGGGATGTTTTCTTATCTTGAGTAGGAGTAATAACTACTAGAGATGACTCTAGAGGTTCGTTATAATACCAAAATTTCTCAGGATTTAGAGTTTGACTTTCTTGAGTTTGCTTTTTAAGATGACTTATAGTAACAAATTTATCTGTTTCTGGTTTAACCTTTTTATTACGTAATTGGCGCAATGAATCAAGAATTTGGGATTTAGTGCGTCCTCTTAATTGAAATAATACAAAAGGATCTTCACTAAAACGATCGCCTAATTGATAATATACAGCCCCAATATGTTTACAGGGATTAGCTTTGTCAGGACAACTACAACGAGAGCGAATGTCCTGAAGAGTAAAGGGAAATAAACTCAGACCATTGACGGTGAATACTTCTTCAATATTAGCGGGCATTTCTCCTGCTAACAATTGAGCAGAAAAAATCGCCTTTTCTGACATAGACTGAATAATATAACTCCAATCTTCGTCATTAAAAGGCACAAGAGATAAAGATACTTGATAAGGCTCAGGCTCGCTGCCTTGAACTTTAGCTAATACCTCTGCGTATTGAAAATCAATACTAAGAACATTTCCTTCTCTGGCATAAAGTCTGGCTCTTTCAAGGCGTTTTTTAAAGCGGTAAGAATCAAGTAATTCTAACCAGCGTTGAACCCACCATTCCCTAGTGTCAATCTGATAATTAGTCATGGTCGATCGAAATTATTGTTGATTGGTGTTTTTATATTTCTGGCTTTATAAAAAATTTCCAGACTATTCCGGTTGCCTACATATCGCCAATGCCAAGGTTCATAATTAACGCCTTGATTATTATCTTTAGGGAAAGATAATTCAAAACTGTAATAAGGGGCATTTTTTTCTAACCACCGATAGGCAGCAGTATTTTCAAAGGTGGGACTAAGATGGGTAGAAGGAAGTTTACCATCACCAATATCAACAGCATACCCGGTATGGTGTTCGCTATAACCCGGAGGAGCACTAACTTCAGCACGTTTAGTTGCTGGTTGTCCTCTTGTTTCTTTTACTTCAAAAAAAATCCTATTTTGTTCTTCAACAGAACGAAAACCAGAAAGAGCTTGAAGTATTATTCCCTGAGCTTTGGCTGCACGTTGCATTGCTAAAAATTTTTCAGCAGCTTCCGTGTGCATTAAAATTTCTCCATTACTGGTAATCGGTTTTAAATCAGATAGATTAGCTTCTTCATAAGGATAATGACCAAGCAAATTGTCTGGTTGAGGGAAAGGATTGGGAACAATTGGCCCCATAATTATTTCAGGTTCTGTTTTTATGGGAGTTTTAGATTGAACAAGAGAAAAAATACCAGTAGGAAGCAAAAAGGTCACAACCAAAAAGATCGTAGCTCCTAATCCTAAGCCAATGCCCAAAAGCCAAAATGACCATGACGAGGATTGAGGCGCTGAAGAATCTTCTCGCAACGCTTCTGGTATATCTTCTAGAGATAGTTGAACTGGTTGTTTGGAACTATCTGTTTGTTTCAATAATTCTACTCCTGACTAAATTGTGAAAAACAGCATCTCAAATATATCTCAGCCATAAATATAAAGCAAGTTGAACTCCTTAGTTCTATATTTTAATAATATTGGACTCTAATCATAAATAATGAATTAATTTTCATTTTTATAACAACGTTGCAGATAAATATGACTTAATTTATCATCGGGATTAATATTAATACACTGTTCAAAATTAATTGCAGCAGATTTAATATCTCCTAAATGATAAAGAGAAATGCCCTGTTCAAATAAAGTTTTAGTGGCTAATTTATGTTCTTTAACTGATAAAGGATCGGCATCAAATATTTCATAAACACCAACGGGTACAGATTTACCTTTAACCTTTACTTTATCTACTAATCTAAGACAATATTGCTCGCTATCTTTTAACATTAAAAATGTATAATGAGAAATTAATAAAGATACACCATATAATTTTGTTAAATTTTCAAGGCGGGATGCTAAATTTACTGAATCACTAATAACTGTACCATCCATACGCTCATTACTACCCACTGTACCTAACATCATTAAACCCGTATTAATACCAATACCAATTTCAATGGGTAAACGTTTTGGTCTTTGTCGAGTATCATTATATTTTTTTAATTTGTTTAACATAGAAATTCCTGCCATAATTGCATCATCTGCATTTTCACTAAATAAAGCCATAATTGAATCACCAATATATTTATCAATAAAACCATGATATTTATTGATACAAGGACTTAAACGAGAAAGAAAAGCATTTATAAAGCGAAAATTATCTGTAGGATTCATGTTTTCACTTATTTGAGTAAAATCACGAATATCACAAAATAAAACGGTCATTTCTCTTTCAATATTGTCTCCTAATTTAACATCTTTAATACTCTTTTTTTGTAATAATTTTAATAATTCTCTGGGAACAAAACGTTCATTAGCTCGATTTATTTGGACAATTTTTTTAATAAATTTTTGTCTTTCTTTCTCATTTTCACGCCGCTCAGTAATATCTTGAAAGGCAACAATAGCATAGTTGACTTGACCTAAATCATTAAAAATTGGAGTCTCCCAAGCTTCTAAAGGGATAATTTTTTCTTCTGTATGTATTTCTATATCATCAACATGGTTTGAGATTCCGAGCTGTAAAGATTTAACTCCTAAAGCTTGAGATTCTGGATATTTATCGTTGGTATTAGCAAGGTATAATTCTTTAATTAATCTCAATTGTTGTCCCAGTAAATCTTTAGCTTTATTATTAGCATAATAAATATTTCCCTGAATATCAAAAACAATTATACCTACGGGAATCGCATCTAAAAAATGATTGAGTCTTTGATTAATGGCTTTTAATTCCACTGTCAAATCTAAATTTTCTGCTTTAAGGCGATTGTTAAGTATCTTAATTTCTTGATTAGCTAGTGTTAATTGTTTACTAATTAGCTCCACTTTCTTTTTTTCTTTTCCTAAATCATGATAAGTTTGTATTGCCGATATTTCTGCTAATTCTAGTTGATTAATTTGTTCTTGGAAATCGTCATAAAGAAAATTTAATTCTTCAATCATTTCATTGAATGCTTGAGCTAAAACTCCCACTTCATCTTCAGTTAAAATAGGTAAAATGACATTTAAGTTACCTTTTGTCACTTCAACTGCGGCATCTTTTATTATCAAAATAGGTTTCGTGATTTCTTGGGCTAATAAAGATACTAATAAGGTTGAGATACCACAGAAAATTATACTAATGCTAACAATATCCCAAGCTAATTTTTGGGCAGATATCAAAGCGGATTTTTGCGGCATTTCTACGATTAAACCGAGATTTAAGTCTTCAATCCAACCATAGGCACTAATGTTAGCCTCGTTATTATAATTGAGATATATTTTTCTTCCATCGTTTCTAGATATAACTAAATTAATAATTTCATTAGTTAAAATATTTTCAAAAGTTGCGGTATTTAAACCTAGATCGGAGGTAGAGATAGAAAAGCCAAATCTGTCAATTAAATGAGTTTTTCCTGTTTTTTCTAATGCTCTAGAATTTGAAATTATCTGAGTCAAACTTGATAAGTTTAAATGAATCCCTAATACAGAAATTACTACACCGTTATTATTAATTATTGGCGTAGTGATAGTGATATTTTCTCGATTTTCATAAGGTAAAAAATATATATCTTCCAGGTAAGTATTACTTTTTCCGGCAAGAAAATATTTTTTATCATTTAAGTTTTCACCTTGTTGCTGTGGCATCGTGGAGAAAACCACTTTACCATTCATATCAACAATAAATACTTCTTTTATCTCTGATTTTTGAGATAAATAAAAATTAATATATTTACTAATTTCTTGATGAGCTAATT
>CAYPSO010000025.1:30760-49735 GCA_964413275.1 uncultured bacterium
GATTTTTGAGATAAATAAAAATTAATATATTTACTAATTTCTTGATGAGCTAATTTAGTTTGATTTACAGAATTTCCTGAACCTAATAAAGATTTCGTATTATTCCTGATTTCTGGTAGGCGTGCTAAAGAAACAATACTTTCTTGGTGAGTTTTGAGCCAACTGCTAAGATTTTGTTCTGTAATAGTAACCGTTGCTTGTAAATTTTCATAAATTAAATTTTCTAGATAAATTTTTGCTTTAATAAATGCGATCGCTCCTACACCGAATATAATTCCCAGTGATAGCAGTGAAAAATAACCAACTAGCCTTTCTCTCAGACTTTTAGCCCAGAGTCTCATTTATATTTTATCTTGATATACCTAGTATTCATTATATTTTGTTCAATTAATTTTCACAGATTGATATTGACCAAAATCCTTATGGTTAAATTTTAAATCATCAACTTTAATCTCGAGGTGAACTCTGAACAATAAACTGTTAAGCTTAAAATAAGGGTTACTTTATATAACTTTACAATTTTTTTATGGATTGCATCATTCACCGGAAGGCTCAGTTTTCAGCGAGTCATAGGTATTGGCTACCAGAACTAGATGAGAAAGAAAACCAAAGGCTTTTTGGTGCTTGTAGTCGTTTTCCCGGCCATGGACACAATTATGTCTTATACGTTTCCCTTATGGGCGAACTAGATAAATATGGCATGGTACAGAACTTATCCCATGTTAAACACATAATCAAGGAGGAAATTACTAATCAATTAGACTATTCCTACCTTAATGACGTTTGGCCGGAATTCGATAAAACTTTACCCACTACCGAAAATATAGCAAGGATAATTTGGCAAAAATTAGAACCTCATTTACCCTTAGTCAAAATTCAATTATTTGAACATCCTCAATTATGGGCTGATTACCAAGGAAAAAACATGGAAGCTACTTTAACTGCTCAAACTCATTTTAGTGCCGCCCATCGGTTAGCACTACCTGAATTAAGTTACGAAGAAAACTGTGAAATTTACGGTAAATGCGCTCGTCCTCATGGCCACGGTCATAATTATCATTTAGAGGTATCAGTAGCTGGTAAAATTGATTCTCGTACGGGAATGTTAGTTGATTTAGGAGCTTTACAAGAAATAATTAACGATTATGTAGTAGAGCCTTTCGACCATACATTCTTGAATAAAGATATTGCTTATTTTGCTCAAGTTGTTCCCACCGCCGAGAATATAGCTATTCATATTGCCCAAATTTTACAAGAGCCCATTAAAAATTTAGGGGCTGAATTAGATAAAGTAAAATTAATTGAGAGTCCTAATAATTCCTGTGAGATTTTCTGTCGTAACATTTCTCCTAATAATCTAGTTAATCAGAAACAAGAAGTAGTTTTAGCTTAATGTGAGGTAATGGTGGGTATTTCTTGCCCATCATCAAAATACTTCAAATTTAAGCAATATGGCTGAGGTATTTCCCTTGAAAAAAGAGATAACTTATATACTTAAGTAAACTAAAATACTCTAAAAACCTTTAGAAATAATGTATCTAGTGGAACAAGCATATAAACAAATGCCGCAAGTTAATGATGATGCTAGAAAACACGATCGTTTTACCAATAATGCTGGAACTTTAGCTGAGATTGACTTACAAGTTAATAAAAACCTGTTTTCTCGCAACTTATGGGCATTAGTCATTGACGAATCATTAGCAGGCTGTAGAGTTGCTGTAATTACAGAACAGCCATTGAAATTAAATCAAATTTGTTATATTAAAATCTCTGGTTTATCTCCTTTTAAAAGTCAAATTGTTTGGTTAAATAACTTATCTAATAATATGTATCAATTAGGTCTTAATTACGTAGATTAAAAATTTATATTTTGCCAAGAGATTAAACAACTCAAGGCATATTTTTTTAAAACACAGAAAAATTACCTGTTTGTGTATAAAGATGGGGAATAACCTCCTAAAATAAAGACTTGACAATGATATGACAAGGAATATCGATCTGTGTTAGACCTAAAAAAAATACGGGAAAATCCATCTTTAGTGCAAGATTTATTAAATCGTCGTGGCTTTGATAAATATAATATTCAGCCTATTTTAGATTTAGATGGAGAACAAAGGGAATTAGAATCTGTACGTACCCAAATACAAACACGAAGCAACGAAATTGGCAAGTTAATTGGGCAAAAAATCAAAAAAGGTAACGATCCCAAAGGCGAAGAAATACAAGCCTTAAAAGATGAGGGAAACGATTTAAAATTAAAGTTATGGGAATTAGAGCCTCAAGAAAAAGAATTAAAAAATAAAATAGAAGAATTATTATTAGGACTTCCTAATATACCTAGTGATTCAACTCCCATAGGTAAAAACGAAGATGAAAATGTACAAGTTAGACGTTGGGGTGATGAATACATCCCTGATAATCCTGAAATTTTACCCCACGATGAAATCGGCAAAAAATTAGGTATTTTAGATTTTGAAAGAGCTGTAAAAGTTGCCCAAAGTCGTTTTGTGGCTTTAATAGGGGCAGGAGCAGCTTTAGAGCGAGCCTTAATTAATTTTATGCTAGATCGACAAATTGAGGCAGGATATGTAGAAATAATGCCTCCTGTATTAGTTAATAGCACCTCTTTAACGGCAACGGGACAATTACCGAAATTTGCCGAAGAAAGTTTTAAATGCGGTGAAGATGATTTATGGTTAATACCCACCGCAGAAGTACCTGTTACTAATTTATATCGAGATGAAATTTTAGAACTAAGTCAACTTCCCATTTATCATTGTTCCTATACTCCCTGTTTTCGTCGAGAAGCAGGAAGTTATGGCAAGGATACCAAAGGATTAATTAGATTACATCAATTTAATAAGGTAGAATTAGTTAAATTCGTCCATCCTGACACCTCAGAAGCAGAACATCAAGCCTTGGTTAAAAATGCAGAAGCGATTTTACAAGCCTTAAAGTTGCCTTACCGTGTTCTGGAATTATGTACGGGAGACTTAGGGTTTAGTGCTGCTAAATGTTACGATTTGGAGGTATGGTTGCCTTCTAATGGTAAATATCGAGAGATTTCCAGTTGTTCCAATTTCCTTGATTTTCAAGCCAGACGAGGAAATATTCGCTTTAAAGAAGCAGGAAAAAAAGGTACGCAATTTGTCCATACCTTAAATGGCTCAGGATTAGCAATTGGTCGAACTATGGCAGCTATTTTAGAAAATTATCAACAATCTGACGGTACAGTTCAAGTGCCTGAAGTCTTACAACCCTATTTAAAAAGGGAAGTATTATAGCGCTTTTCGCCCCCCTAGCCCCCCAATTCTGGGGAAAATGTTTGGAGATTAACTCAATATTTTACCTAGATGCTCTAGTAGGGTGGGCAATGCCCAACAAAAAGATATAATATACTATTTTTTTTATAATTTTTATCCAATAAAGTACCAGTTAAATTAGCATTTTTTAGCTCTGCATTGTTTAAATTAGTATCAGTTAGATTGGCATTTTCTAAATTAGCCTCATATAAACTTATATCAGTTAAATCAATTTCTATTTCTAAATTATTTTCTCTCCATTGATTCCATGTTTGAACCTGATAAGAAATAATAGTTTGTAATATCTGAGACTCTTTACGATTATTTAAACAGAATAAAATAAAGCCTTGGGGTACTTGAGGCTGTTTGAGAAGACTAACTAAAGTGTTTTGTGATATTTCTGCTAATAAATTAGGATTCTCTAATAAATATAAATTTAAAACAGGATTTTCTAATAACTCAGCAGGAAAATTTTCTCCTAACTTTTCTAATATTAGCCAAGGAGTATTAGGATTAGTGGTTAAAATACTCCTAACTTCATCTTACTCATAAGTTTTATAAAGTTCCTCTAAGCGTTGTGGAGCAGTATTTTCATTACTTACTTCTGCCAAAATACTTTCTAAGTCTTGATTTAATTCCATAATTTTAGTTATCAGTAATTTTTATCTACCATTATTAAAGTGAGCAAATTATTAATCATGATTATGGTTATACAAAAAATTAAAATATTTGCCCACCCCTACACCTAATTAGGCTAATAAAAAAATAATCAATCAATAAACATTAATTATTAATTATTCTTCGTTTCCATTTAACAAATACTAGCAAAATTGCTCCTGCTAAAAATAAAATAAAAGCTGGAATATTATAAAATAATATTTGTTTTTCTATACACATTTTATTGTAATTTTTAGTTGCAACTAGGAATTAGAATTATCAACAAACATTTTATTTCTTAAGTAGAGATCGATCTAAGTTTAAATTTGTTAACATTAATTTCGACTAATTCAGCCTATACTGATAACGTAAATTGCTAATAGCTCAAATATTAATATTGAAAATATTATGGAAATTAATACACCACACTGGGTAAAAAACAGCGTTTTTTATCAAATTTTTCCCGATCGCATGGCAAGAAATAGCATACCACAAACCCGTCTATGGCAATCTAATAATTTAGAACCTTGGCATAGCCCTCCTACCTATCAAGGATATAAAGGGGGTAATCTTTGGGGAGTAATTGAAAAGTTAGATTATCTACAAGATTTAGGCATCAATGCCATTTATTTTACTCCCATATTTCAATCAGCTTCTAACCATCGTTATCACACCCATGATTATTATCAAGTTGACCCATTATTAGGGGGAAATGGTGCTTTTGATGCCCTTTTAGAAGAATCCCATAAACGTAATATAAAAGTAGTTTTAGACGGTGTATTTAATCATGCTAGTCGGGGGTTTTTCTTCTTTAATGATATTCTTGAAAATGGGGAAACTTCTGCTTGGTTAGATTGGTTTAAAATCGAAAAATGGCCTCTTGCTCCCTATGATGGAAGTAAACCTGCCAATTATGTTAGTTGGATTAATTATCGGGCTTTGCCACAGTTTAATCACGATAATCCTCAAGTGCGGGAATATATTATGCAAATTGGGGAATATTGGCTCAAAAAAGGGATAGATGGTTGGCGTTTAGATGTACCTTTTGAAATAAAAGTACCTGATTTTTGGCAAGAATTTCGCACTAGAGTTAAAGCAATTAATCCCGAAGCTTATATAGTAGGTGAAGTGTGGACAGATTCTCGTCAATGGTTAGATGGAACTCAATTTGATGGGGTAATGAATTATCTTTTTACCGGGCCAACTATTGCCTTTGCTGCGGGCGATCGCGTTATCATGGAGTATGTGGAAAGACCTGATTATTTTCCCTATCCCGCTATTTCGGCCCAAGAATACGCTCAAAAAATCGAAGAATTACTATCATTATATCCTTGGGAAATTCAGCTTACTCAACTAAATTTACTTGATAGTCACGATACTGCCAGATTAACTACGGTGGTAGGAGAAGATAAAGCTAGTGTTGAATTATCTACTTTATTATTATTTACTTTCCCCGGTGCGCCCAGTATTTATTATGGTAATGAAGTTGGTTTAGTTGGCGGTTTCGATCCTGATTGTCGTCGGGGTTTTCCTGAAGAAAAAGATTGGAATTTAGACACTTTAAATTATCATAAAGAACTAATAAAAATTCGCCATCAATATCCAGCATTAAGAACTGGAAAATATCAAGTAATTTACGCTCAAAATAGTGTTTATGTCTTTGCTAGAATTTTAGATAAAGAAAAAATAATTGTTGCAGTTAACATAGACACAGAATCAGTTTCTGTTCAATTTGTAGTTGATAAACTCAATTCTCAACCAGAAAAAGTTATCTATGGCAATGCTCAAATTTTTTGGTTTAATGATGAATTAAAATTAAATCTTCCTCCCCGTAGCGGTTGCATTATAGCTTAACTTTAAAGTCAAAATAATTCCTAGTGTTGCCGATCGATAGGTTAAATTGGCAACGCAAGATTTTTGCATCAAAATATAGCTCAACATCTTACAACTATAGTAAAATCAAAAATTATATTTAACTTAATATATTTGGTCTAAAAACTTGTAAATCCCTTAAGCAAAATCTGGCTCTTTTCCGGGGTTATTTTCTCAACAATAACTTAACAATAAAATGCTATCCAAAGCAACTCAAGTTTTTTATCTCCCTTGATAAACTTATGTATCAGTCCTCAGATTCAGCAACTGAAACCAGAGAATTTTTACCAATTTTGACAGAAAAACAAGCGTCTATTATATTAATTATCGAAAATTGTCTTGAAGATCGTCAAAAATTTAAGCAATATTTACTTACCGAACACAAAAACACTTATCAGATTCTCGAAGCATCCACAGCTTCTGAAGGACTAGCCTTATATCAGCAAAATAAACCTGATGTTGTTTTGCTTGACTATCTCCTACTAAACTCAGATGGATTAAAATTTATCGAGCAAATCAACCAACAAAAAATTAAGAATTATCCTCCTATTATTTTACTCACAGAACAAGACAACGAAATAATACCAATAGCAGTGATAAAAGCGGGGGTATGCGATTATTTAGTCAAAGGACGGGTTAACCCCCAAGGGCTGCGAACAGCAATTGACTCTGCCATTGAAATCTCTCAAATTCAATCCAAACCCCATTACATCGCAACCTTAACTGACATCAACAATGGCAAGGAAAACCAAGCACAACGCGAACAAACCGAACAAGCCTTACACAAAAGCGAGCATAAATATCGCACTTTGTTCGAGACAATGGCTCAGGGTTTCTGCATCTGCGAAATAATATTTGATGAAAATGGCAAACCAAAAGATTATCGTTTTCTAGAAATCAATCCGGCATTTGAAAAAATGACGGGGTTAGAGCAAGCAACGGGCAAAACAGCACGAGAACTCGTTCCCAACCTTGAAGACTTTTGGATCGATACTTACGGTAGAGTCGTACTGACAGGCCAATCCGTTCAGTTTGAGAATCAATCAATTGCCATGAATAGATGGTTCGATGTTAATGCTTTTCCCATCGGCGAGCCTCAAAGCCACAATTTTGCCTTGCTTTTTACTAATATCACCGAGATCAAGCAACGTGAAGCACAACGCCAACAAGCAGAAGAATCCTTGCGAGAGAGTGAAGAACGTTTTCGTACCCTAGCAGATAACATTGCCCAATTTGCTTGGATTGCTGACGAGAAGGGCTGGATTTTCTGGTACAATCAGCGTTGGTTTAACTATACTGGCACTACCTTAGAACAGATGCAAGGATGGGGCTGGCAGAAGGTACATCACCCCCAACACATCGATCGCGTTGTGGAAAAAATTAGCCACAGCTTTGAGACTGGCAAAATTTGGGAAGATACCTTTCCTCTAAAAGGTAAAGATGGACACTATCGCTGGTTTCTTTCGCGAGCCATTCCCATTCGAGATGAGCAGGGTAAAGTGCTGCGCTGGTTTGGCACAAACACGGACATCACCGAGCGCCTACAAGCCGAACAACTCTTACAAGAACAAACAAAGCTACTGAGCCACTTAAACAAAGCCTTGACACAAACTACTTCTAAGTTAACCGAACGCAATGAAGAATTAGATCGATTTGTCTATGTTGTTTCTCACGATCTCAAAGCACCATTAAGAGCTATTGCCAATCTCTCCCAATGGATAGAAGAAGATCTCGAAGAAAAATTAGATGAAGACAACCGACGCAATTTAGAACTTTTGCGAAATCGAGTCGATCGTTTACAAGCCATGATTGATGGCTTGCTACAATATTCGAGGGTTGGTCGAACTGAAGTAGAAAGCACTACTTTTAATGTTGGTGACTTGATTGAAGAAATAATAGATTCTCTTAGCCCACCGTCAACTTTCAACATCCAAGTGTGCTTGCCTATGCCCACCATCACCGCAAAAAGATTGTTACTATCCCAAGTTTTTTCTAATTTGATTGGCAACGCTATTCAACATCATTCTCGTACTGACGGAAGAATCCAGATTTTTGTTAGCCATGTCGGAGAAAATTATGAATTTTCTGTTGCTGATGATGGGCAGGGTATTGCTACAAAAAATCAAGAAAAAATATTTGCTATCTTTGAAACACTACAATCCCAGAAAAGCGAAGACAGCACGGGAATTGGTTTATCAATTGTGAAAAAAATTATTGAAACCGAAGGCGGAGAAATTACTTTAGAGTCAGAGTTAGGTAAAGGTACAACGTTTCGTTTTACATGGCCTCAATCGAGTTAATAACTCATAATTAACCACGAACTACGCTCCCGAAAGCGACGGCGAAGACGAACTACGAACCAATAACTAATCTTTTCTATGGGTTTGATATATTTTTACTGGTTTAGCAATACCTTTAAATTTACCTAAACCCATTCTTGAAAAACCCTCAGGATATGTTAAGAGGCGATAAGTATCTTCACTAATTACAATTTCCCCCGGAGGACAAATACTTTCCATGCGTGCGGCCAAATTTACGGTTGCACCTAAAACCGTATAATCAACCCTTTGGGCGCTACCCACATCTCCGACAACGGCTTTACCACTATTAATGGCTATTCTTAACTGTAAAGGCTCAGGCCACACCCCTGACTCGTTTAGTTCGTCAAGGCGATCGAGCATACCCACAGCCGCAGCTAAAGCTCGATCTGGATGATTTGTTTGAGGTTCAGGAGCGCCAAAAAAAGCCATGATACAATCACCAATAAATTTATCTAAAGTGCCTCCAGTTTTAAAAACATAATCCAACATTTCTTCAAATAAACAATTTAATAAATTAGCAATTTCTTTAGGAGTTAATTTTTCTGAAAGGGCGGTAAAACCGACTAAATCGGCAAAAAGAATGGAAATATTAGTTTCTATAGGAGTAAGACGGCCGTTATCTAAAGCTCTGACGGTGATTAATTGTTGTACGACAGCAGGAGAATGATACCTTTCTAATTTTTGGCGAATTTGAGCTTCTCGGTCTAATTTAAAACTCAATAACCAACGCTGCACGCTAGAAGCAACTAAATTAGCCAAAGTCGAAAAAAAGCTTAATTCTTCATCTTCTAATGGTTCAGAGTCCTGAACTGGTAAACGGGCATCAGCATATAAAACCCCGATAACTCGATTTTGATCCCAAAGGGGCACAGCTAAAGCACCTCTGACTCCTTCCCTTAATAAACCACCCCCACTCTGAAAGGTAACATCATTAGGGCGATCGATGGATTTAATGGCGACTTTTTCAATAAAAACTTTTTTACAAATATTAGGACTAATCCAACTTATATCCCTAATCAGGGTTTGTCTGTGGGATTCGTATTTGGCAGATGCTTTGAGAAGTCTTAATTTTCCAGATTTATTGAGATCTACCAATAAGCCCAAACGATCTATACTTTGGATTTCTTGGAAAACAACCTCTTTTACCTGTTCAAAAATACCGTCAAGGGATTGAGCCGAGTTTAAACCTTTTGCTATTTCGACTAGGTGTTTAAGACGGGCGATGGCAACTTGATTATTAGTTAAACTATCTTGAAGATCGCTGCCATCAATCCATTGTTCTTGAAGTTCATCCGCTTTACGGAGAATAACTCTGCCTCTGGTAACTCCTTCAAAATGATCCCCAGTTTGCCCAGATTCAACTAGAATTACTCCCAATAAAACATTCCCAACTTGAATTATGTCATGGTCTTCTAAAACTTGAGGAGCTTTAACTCGAAATTGATTTAATAAAGTACCATTAGTGCTACCTAAATCCTCCAAAACCCAATGCTCTGATTCTGTATGTCTGATACAAGAATGTTGACGAGAAATTTCAGGAAAGGGTAAACATAAATCGCATTGAGGTAAACGTCCAATCACAAATTCACCCTTATTAATGGCGATTGTACGTTCAGGAATACCCTCGATATACAAATGTAACTTGAGTTGAACCTTCATCAATAGCCCCAGTCGTTGGTCAATTCCACCGGTACAATCAATCCGGTTTCGTCGATTACGGTTTGATTTGAACTGGTTTTTAAGAGTATATTATTCTTTAGAGGATTAATGCTTGAAAAAGCCATTTTTTCGCTTTTTTCCAGAATTAAACTTTGATTGTTTTGAGAAGAAGGAATCACCGGATTTTCTGGTTTAGGTAAGGGTTGACCAAATTGAATTATAGGAGATTTACTTCCTAGTTGGCTATTTTCATCTGTTACATTGGAATTTTCCGGTTGAGGTTGTAAAGGCGGTACTGTTACTGTGACATCTCCTGATTTATTGGCATTTTTACGCAATCGCCAGCGAGTGCCTTCAGCATTACTAGCTATTTTTTCTAGGCTGATTTGTTCGGAAGTTAACTCTACCTCAGCAGATAGCTCTAACACTAGCCGTGTAACGCCTTCTTCAAACTGAGATAAACGCACTTCCCGAACCATACTAGAATAATTTTCTTTGGTTTTTACGTTACCTAGATCGGTATTTGGTAAATCAATCACAATCCTAACGGGATTTTCTAAGACAAAATACTTAGGAGTTGTTGATTCTTCTAGGGTAAATTCTAATTGATTCTGGTTAGGATCAAAGCTCCACTGAGTTAACTTTCCAGCCCATGCCGGGTAGCTATCAAAAAATGTAATAGTAAAAATAACAAATAATAAACTTTTAATTTTTTGCATCTTAGTTATCCTAATTGATGAGGTTAACTTTTTTATAACGAGAAAATATTGAACATGAGAGGCTACTAATGGAAATAGGTATTCCTAAAGAAATCAAAGATCAAGAATGGAGGGTTGGCTTAACTCCTAGCAGTGTCAGGTTGTTGGTCGAAAATAATCATACAGTTTTTGTCGAAGATAATGCCGGAGTTGGCGCAGGTTTCACCAATGAAGATTATCTTCGTACAGGAGCAAAAATAGTTTCTGCTACTGAAGCTTGGGCAAAAAAAATGGTGGTTAAAGTTAAAGAACCACTATCCACAGAATATCAATATTTGCAAGCCGATCAAATTTTGTTTACTTATCTTCACTTAGCAGCAGATCGTACTTTAACTGAAGCTTTACTTGATTCAGGAATTACTGCGATCGCTTATGAAACTGTAGCATTAACTGATGGTAGTTTACCACTACTTACTCCCATGAGTATTATTGCTGGTCGTTTATCGGTTCAATTTGGCGCGCGTTATCTAGAAAAACAACAAGGGGGTAAGGGGGTTTTATTAGGGGGTTTTCCGGGGGTTAGGCCGGGTAAAGTGTTAATCTTAGGGGGCGGTGTTGTCGGTACAGAAGCTGCCCGCCTTGCTGTAGGTATGGGCGCACAAGTCCAAATCCTTGATGTTAATGTACAACGTTTATCTTATTTGGAAACTCTATTTGGTTCTCGTGTGGAGTTAATTTATAGTAATTCCGATCAAATTGAAAATTTAGTCCCGGAAGCCGATTTACTAATTGGTGCAGTTTTAGTTGCAGGTAAAAAAGCTCCTACTCTAATATCCCGTGAAGTAATTGCTACTATGCAACCCGGTTCAGTTATTGTTGATGTAGCTGTCGATCAAGGGGGTTGTATTGAAACTCTACGCACTACTTCCCACACTAATCCTAGTTATGTTGAAGAGGGAGTCGTTCACGTGGGGATTCCTAATATGCCTGGTGCTGTGCCTTGGACATCCACCGCAGCTTTGAATAATAGCACTTTACCCTATGTTTTGAAATTAGCCAATCACGATCTTGATGCTTTAAATTTAGATTCAGCTTTAGCGGGTGGTTTAAATATTAAAAATCATAAACTGGTGCATCCTGCCGTTGGGGAAGTCTTCCCAGATTTATATTAATAGTTCGTTGTAAGGTCTTTAGACCTTACAAATTATCAAATCAAATATTAAAATTAAAAAAGATAAAGTTATATCTTAAAATAAAAATGACGCTAAACAAATTATTAGAAAATCAAGGAATCATTCATTGCGATCCAGAAATTATGAGTGGAATTCCAGTTTTTGTAGGAACTCGTGTTCCTTTACAAACATTATTTGACTATCTTGAAGTTGAAGGAGGGATAGTTGAGTTTATTAATGATTTTCCTTATCTAGAAGCTCAAACTATGAAAGTCTTAGAAAGTGCAACTAAATTAATAATTGCTCAAGAAAATTGTGCTTAATGATTATATTACTAGATGAAAATCTTTTGAGTAAAAAACTCAAACAACCTTTTTTCAAAAAAGGTGATATGGTTTATAATGTTAATGATATGGGATGGGGTGGTTTTAAAGATCCAGAAATTCTTAGTTTAGCTGAAAGACATTCTTTTGATGCTTTTATTACTGCTGATAAAAACCTTCCTCATCAGCAAAATTTGACAAATAGAATTTTGATAATTATTATTTTAGACTCTCGTAATACTTATCCTAATTATTTACTTCCTCTAATGGAAAAAATTAGTGAGATTCTGCCATCTTTATCAGTCGGAAATTGTATATCAATTAATGATTTAGGTGAAATTGTATTTATCAATTAATAAAACAGTAAAAACTGCTGTAAACTTTTAATTGTTAGATTTTTCAATTTTATTTTTTAAATAACACATAACTAATAACTATAACTATACTTCCTCATTAATTATTTCAAATTTAGTATTAAATCCATTTTTTTCTGTCCACTGAATCGCTCCATCTCTACCAGTAATAAATAATTTAATATTATTTTTTTCTAGTTCTTTTTTAACAGACTCATTAAGGTAATTTGTTAAGGCGATCGCAATTTTGGGATTTGCCATTTTCCACCATTCCAATTTAGGATTACCAGTCCACAAGATTACATCGGGAATAGTATTTTGAGAAATAGGTAAATTTGTTATATTTATTAAATTTTTATCAAAAATCCACCATTTATTGTGACTAATTGCTAACTGAATATAATTATCAAATATTGATATATTAATATTTTTACTTAAATTATATTCCCTTTGATTAATTTCGGTTAAATTTATTTGTAAATCTAAATTATTAATTCCCTGTTGAGCTAAAAAAGGCTTAATTATGTAAGTCTCATTACTTTTATCTTCTGTATTAATTAAAGCAACTTTACCTTGATTTTGAATAATGACTATGGGGTCTTGATTAGCTGCTAAAATCGTAACTTGGGTTAACGTTAAATTATTATATAATATGGGAATAACAACTAAACTGAGAATAAAAATACTAAATAACCACCATTTTTTAGCGAACCAACTATGTAAGGAAATTGCAATATATAAAATATAAATAATAATTAATTGAGATAAAGAAATTTGACCTATAGCTAAGTAACTACCAGGTAAATTATTAAAGAACTCAACAATAGTAATAAGTATATTAGTAGGATAATATAAAATAAGAGCGATCGCACTTCCTAGAATCGGAAAAATTAAAGCAGAAAAAGCACTTAACATCCCCACTAAAGAGATAATTGCAATTAAAGGTGTAGCTACAATATTAATTAAGATACTATACAAAGAAACAGAGTTAAAAATATAAATTAATACGGGTAAAACCCAAATATTAGCAGCAAGGGGAATAGCAATTAAATTAGCAATAGTAGGAGGCAAAAAGTCTAATTTATTGAGAATAGCAGGTGCAGTTACCATTAAACCCAAAGTAGCCAAAAAACTAAGCTGAAAACTTAAATCAGAAATCCATAAAGGATTAATAAGTAATAAAGCACTAGCAGTTAAAATTAAAAAGCTAAATCGCCTTAGTTTTCTTTCGGTAACTATACCAATTACAGCACCAAAACCCATAATTGAAGCCCGTAAAATTGAAGGTTGTCCTCCTGTCAAAATAATATAAAAAACTAAAATAAATCCTGAAATTATTAATTTATTTTTATTACTAAAACTATCAATTAAATTAAGTAATACTCCCAATAATAAAGCAACATGAAAACCAGAAGCAGCCAAGACATGGGCTAATCCTACCTGAATAAAACTATTTCTAATATCAATGGGTAAATCTACTGCTTTTCTCCCTAAAACTAGAGAACTAACTAACGGGCCATTTGGGCTATATAACCAACGAACTTGAGCCTTAACAATTCTTTTTCTTAATTGCCACCAACCTAATTTTTTTATTCCATATTCATCAATTTTTATTCCTTTTAAACCAGCAAAAACACCTTGACGAGCCAAATATTTTTTAAAATCAAAACCTGCCGGATTAAGATTAGATTGAGGTTGATATAATATCCCTGTTACAGTAAGGTTTTGTCCCGGAGATAAGCCAGTACCTTGTAAAATTGGTACAGTAATATATAATTTTCCTGAAACATTTTTATCAAGATTCTTTAGTTGATTTACAGATAATAAAAAACGAACATTATTTTTAGAGTTAAGAGAAGGATTATTAACAATTTTTCCTGTAACAGTTGCCAATTCTCCTTGAACTTGAGGGACAAACTTACTAATATCATTAAGGTGAGGCTGAGGGAAACGAAATTGTAAATATAGACAAGCAAAAATTGCTACGATAGGAATAGTTAACCAAAAAATAAATTTTGGGCCAGTGCGCCAAAAATGAGGTATAACGAAAGCAGAAATTAAAGCTAAACTCGTAAAAATCAAAGTAGGTAAAACTAAAATTGAAAAAGAAAAATCAGGGAAAGGAAAGCCTAAAAACCCTGAAATAAGTAAGGCAAAAATATAAATTAAACCAACGATAACAACCGTATTAGATGTCATATTTCCATGATGAACAAAGTCCATCTAAACTTGTTAGATAGAAAGGCCTAACTTTAATCCTAATACAGCATGAAAGAATAATAAAGCTACAGCAGCACTACCTAAATAAGCGTGAAGTGTCCGTAATAAAGGTTTATTACTAGAAAAACCCAGAGATAATAAGCTATTAATCGTTAATAACAGGATAACTACTGAACCAGTCCAAAAATGAGGGCTTTCGAGGATAGGTTCTTTTTGCATTACCAAAGATAAAACTCCTCCAGTATAACCAGCAGCAATAAAGAAAAATAATAACGGAGCAAGCTTACGATGATCAGCCCTATTTTTCAGAGCAACCTCTCCTTCTCCTGCTAATCTAGCTTTCCAACCAGCATAAGCAACGAAACTACCCATGACAAAAACTACAATACCCATCATTAAAGGATGTCCCCAATGGACAATAGGCTCAGGAGTACCTAAGCTACGAAATCCTGCGGCAATAGGTTCTAAAATTTCACTCAATTGGCTACTAAAATTATTCATGGCGTATCATCTTTCTTAACATTACTTAATAAATTGTAATAGGGAAATTACTAGATTTGTTTCTTGCTAGTTGATTAAGTTTTTAATAAATATAAGTTAAATAAGTTTTAGCTTATCCATTTAATTTAGATATTATTATTTTTCTTTCGCTTATTTGGGATAAATGTAGTGATTTTGGAGCAGAAAATTTAAAATACTGTAAATTATTCAGTATATTATTGGAAAAAATAATTAATGAATTAAATGAGTCAAGAAAGTTTAAGTCAAACAAATAAATCCCCTCTTCAGCAAAAACGACTAGCAGAGGAGGTAGAAAATTTATCCTTATCCAAAATTTCCAGACACATTTTTATTTGTGCAGATCAAACCTTACCTAAATGTTGTAGTAAGGAAAGTAGTCTAAAATCTTGGAATTATCTAAAAAAAAGACTAAAAGAGCTAAATTTAGATCAACCTACAGAAGAAAATCCCCATTGCATATTTCGTACTAAAGCTAATTGTTTACGAGTATGTACAGCAGGGCCAATTTTGTTAGTATATCCTGATGGTATTTGGTATCGTAATGCTACTCCAGAAGTAATTGAGCGTATCATTCAAGAACATCTAATTGAAAATCATGTTGTAGAAGAATATGCTTTTCATACTCATCCTTTGACCAATATTGATTTACCACCAGAGTCAGACAATTAATAATAAATTAACATAAGAGAGTTATACAAAATGGTTGAAAACAAAAATAATGAAAACGTAAAACTACTACTTATTGATGACGATCCTAATTTAATTATGTTAGTAAAGGATTATCTAGAATTTAGAGGATATGACGTTTTAACGGCTGAAAATGGTAGAGAAGCATTAGAAATTTTAGAAAAAATGATTCCCGATTTAATGATTTGTGACATTATGATGCCAGAAATGGATGGTTATTCTTTTGTCGAACAAATTAGAAACAACCCTCGCACAGAATGGATTCCAGTAATATTTCTCTCTGCTAAAAGCCAAAGTAAAGATCGTATTCAAGGCTTAAATGTTGGTGGTGATGTTTATATGATTAAACCTTTTGAACCAGAGGAGTTAGTGGCACAGGTAGAATCATCTTTAAAACAAACTAACCGCCTTTTACAACATAACAATAAAACATCTACTCTGGATAAACAAATTAATGTGCCTAGAGATGTGGAATTAACACCCACTGAGTTAAAGGTTGTTACCCTTGTTTCTCAGGGTTTGGCTAATCGAGAAATAGCAAAAAAACTCAAAGTGAGTCAACGCACTATTGAAAGTCATGTTTCCAATATGCTTAATAAAACTAATTTACATAATCGTACTGAATTAGCACGCTGGGCCATTGAAAATAATCTAATTTGATTTTGCTCAAAAGTTTTTTTCTTTTCCCCTTCCCAAATCTATAAAATCTGCTATTATTGATAAGGCAATGAATAGTGTTTATTTATACTTATCATTGTCATAAGCTGGTGTAGCTCAGTGGTAGAGCAGCTGATTTGTAATCAGCCGGCCGCAAGTTCAAATCTTGTCACCAGCTTTACTGTCCTTGCAACTGTGACAAGGCTTTTCACTTACGGACAACTAATGACAAATCATCTCTTAGTAAACTCCAGATAAATAATGATCCGATTATTTCGTAGAAGTACCTGTTATTTCCACAAACCATTTTGGCAACTCAGGTAATCTATTTATCTGTTTTTCAATCTCTTCCATTGCTTTTGAACTTAATTTTACCCCTGTTTCATACACTTTTTCTACTAATGTTACTACTGGTTTGTTTCCTTTAATTGTTTAATATTTGTTGATAAAATTCGAGTTGTTGTTTAGCTAAGGCTTTATTGGTATAATCTTTAAGACATTTTTGATAACCCAATTTAGCTAAATTTTGAGCTAATTCTGAGTTTTCCATGAGTTGGCGCAAACAATTTTCTAAAGCAGAAATGTCACCTTCTGGGAAAATTAAACCAGTATCGCCAATAACGTTAGGAATTTCTCCGGAATCCGAACCAATAACAGGGATTTTACAAGCCATTGCTTCAATTAAAACATGACCAAATTGTTCTTTCCAACCGACCGAAGTTAGGGTTTTAAATTGATTGTTTGTTTCTGAGGGTAATACTAATGTATTCATGAGATTAATATAATTAGGGACTTGATCGTGACCCACACTTTCGACCATTATTAATCTGTCTTGAATACCTCGTTCTTGAGCTATTTTTCTAATTTCTGCTTCTAACTCACCCCTGCCTAAAAGTAATAATTTCCAAGATTTATTCTGGATATTTGCTAGAGCTTTTATTAAGGTTAAAATGCCTTTTTCTGTTACAAATCTTCCAACAAAACCCACAACAAAATCATCGCTATTTATTCCTAGTTTAGCAGCTAATTCTGACTGATTTGCAGGACAAAATAATGTTTCATTTACACCTAATTGGGGCATAATTTTAACTGCATTGCTATAACCATGTTCTTTTAAAATATCAACAGCATCTTGATTTCCTGCTATTAATCCGTGAGTATTCTTGAGGTTATATTGTTCTAGCCAAAAAACAGGTGGTTTATTTTGATAGGGCAAATTCCACCAAGTAAAAAAGACATTTTTTGCTTTGAGATTAAGTATTTTATTAAGGGTTATTAACTGAGCATAGGCTAAGGATTTAACACCTTGTTCTACTTGAATAATATCAGGTTTTAACTGTCTTAGTATGTCTAAAATATGGATTTGAAAAGTTAATAATCCTTGATTATTTTGGCTAAAGCAGGGAACAGGAATTACTTGAAAAGTATCTTCTTTACAATATTTACTTTCAATTGTTTGATTTTGTACTCCTCCGGGTTGCCAAACTTGAGGTACAAGAATACTAACCCGAATATTATCATCCAATTTAGCTAATTCTCTTAATTTTTCTCTGTTTAGTTCAACAATATAAGTGTGACTAGCAACTAATATTTTCATTATTTTTTACTTAATAATTTGATATGTTTAGATTGTTTGTTTATCTAGTTTGCTAAATATTTGACCATCATTCCATAAAGCTTTAATTCTTGTATTTAACGCATCTAAAAAGCCTAAAGTATAAAAACAACCTCGTACTAAAATCTTGATAGGAGAACCACTCTTATTACAAGGAGGATTACCTAATACATGACAATCAAATAATTTGGCATAAAGATTTAATTGTTGAGTAAATGTTAGATTTTTTAAAGCCATTAAAAAGTGATTGTGATAAAAAGTTAACTGATATTTTAATGATTTGGTACTAATATCATGACAACCTCCAGTTTCTTCTCCTAAGTGGACTAAATTAGCTTCAGGATCGTACCAAATTTTATATCCTGTTGTTCTTAATCTTAAACAAAAATCAGATTCTTCTCTAACTGCACTACCTCGAAATCTTTCATCAAACCAAATATTATATTTAGTAAATATTTCTTTACGAAATGACATATTACAACCTCTAACTGAAATGACTTGTTGAGGTTTAGTGGTATGAACTAAATCGATATAATACCATGCTATACCCGGATCCATCGCTTCAGTTGGTAAATATTCAATAGTAAAATTTCCTTGATATTCTTTTTGGGAATCTGATAGTTTCATGCGATCGAAAACACGCCCTGCAACTGCTCCTATTTCTGATTGTTCGTAATTTTTGGCATGAGCTTGTAAATATCCTGGGGGTAATTGGACATCATCATCAATAAATAGGATAATATCGCCTTGAGCTTTTCTGATTCCATAATTCCTTGCTCCGGGGAGACTAGCCCAATTGACACGAAACCATTGAATTTTTTCGTTATTTTGCAGTTGTTCTAAATAGGTTTGTATAGTCGGTGTATGTTCAGAAGTTTGATCGATTACCAGAATTTCAAAATTAGGATAATCTTGTT
>CAYPSO010000026.1:0-48942 GCA_964413275.1 uncultured bacterium
CTAATATCTGGTTTGAATTTCTGAAATAAAGACATTTAGTTAGCTCCACTAAAATAGTAAAATTATGAATTGTGAAATTTAGTTTATTAAATATTCATTAAAATTTCACAGATTTAACTTGTTAGTAATAATAAAGTAATAGTTAATACAAGAATATTTAAGGAGTTGTTTTCTAACAAATAAATATATAATTTAAGTCCTAAATAGATTACTAGGCTAAACTCTGATTTTAGCAAAAATTGTCAGCGATTGTGTAGCGTCGCTTCTCCATCATCCCTAAATGATACTCTTCATCAAGGCAGATAACAAAACCTAATCCTAAAAAAAATCATGAAACGTCATACTTTAAATTTATCTAATAATCTTAATCTATCCTATTTAGAATGGAATCAAGGACAAAAACCTCTGATTTTGTTACACGGTTTAGCGGATCATGCTTTAGTTTGGCAAAGTTTAGGGGATTATTTAGCAGCAGATTATCATATTATTGCCCCAGATTTACGAGGTCATGGTGAATCTAGTAAACCAGAAACTGGCTATACTTTTGCCGAGATTGTTAATGATTTAGAGGCATTATTAAAGCATTTAAACTTAACTAAAATTAATGTTCTTGGCCATTCTTGGGGAGCTAAATTAGCAGCAATTTGGGCAACAAATAATCCAGCAATTTTTAATAGTTTAATTTTGGTCGATCCCTTTTTTATTGATAAAATGCCGAGTTGGATCGAAGTAACTTTTCCTTTTTTTTATAAAGTATTACCATTTTTAAAAATGATGGGGCCTTTTACTAATTATGCATCTGCGGAAAAATTAGCTAAAACTTTAAAACAATACCAAGGCTGGAGCGATTTACAACAACAAGTATTTCACGAAGCAATGGAACAAAAATCTGATGGAAGTTGGAGCAGTAAATTTGTAGTTCAAGCCAGAGATGAGATATTTACAGATGTGATGAAAGTTGCTGGTTTAACTAAAAATATTGATATTCCAACTTTATTTGTTAAACCAAAACAAGGTTTAAATCGCCTAGAATGGCAACTAAAACCCTATAAAAAATATCTCACTAATTTACAAATCATCGAAATTACGGGAAATCATTGGGTGTTTTTAGTTGAACCAGATTCATTTAATCAAACTATTAACGAATTTTTGAGCAAATTAAATTAAAAGTTTACAAATTATTTAGAAACACTATATAAAAAAGATGCTGGATTTAAAATTGAACTTTTTAGCAGTAACGCAATTTATACCTCACGGACATTGTTATCTATGGCAATCTAACTTGGTGTGGCTTCATGTTCTTTCTGATAGCCTGATAGCCATAGCTTACTATGCTATTCCCCTCGCCCTTGTTTATTTTGTCCGTAAACGCAAGGATTTACCCTATCCTTGGATTTTTCTGTTGTTTGGTGCGTTTATTATCTCCTGTGGTACTACCCATATAATGGAAATTTGGACGCTTTGGCATCCCGATTATTGGGCATCAGGTTTTATTAAGGCATTAACTGCTCTGATTTCAGTGATCACAACACTAGCATTAATTCCCGTTATTCCTAAATTACTTGATCTTCCCAGTCCAACTTTATTGGAAAGAGTCAATCAAAGTTTAAAAAACGAAATTAACGATCACAAACGAAGAGAAAAACTTTTAGCCATCGAATCTGCCATAGCTTTTATCTTAGCCGAATCTAATACAATATCTGAAGCTAATCCCAAGATTTTACAAGTTATTTGTGATAATTTAGCTTGGGATTGGGGAGAATTGTGGACAATTGAAGGAGAAAATCTAGAAAAACCAATTTCTCAAGTTTCTTCATTGGCATCATTAACTTGTCTCGAAATTTGGCATAAACCATCCCTAGAATTACCAGAATTTGAAGCAAAAACTCGCCAATTATCATTTTTCCCAAACATCGGATTACCCGGTAGAGTTTGGGTTAGTGAGAAACCAACTTGGATTGAAAATATAGCCGAAGATAATAACTTTTTGCGTCATTCGGAAATACGAGGGGCAAATTTTCAGAGCTGTTTTGCCTTTCCGATTCTAATCAAGAATACCGTTGTGGGAGTATATACTTTTTTTGGCAAAAATCAACGTCCACCTGAATCAGACTTATTAAATTTATTCAATATCCTTGGTAATCAAATCGGTCAATTTGTTCAACGACAACAAGCGGAATTAAGCCTGAGAGAATCACAAGGACTTTTACAAGCAATAATGGATAGTTCCCCGGATGGCATTATGGCCTTTGAGTCTATTAGAGATAAGGACGATCAAATTGTTGATTTTCGCTGGATATTAGTTAATCAAGCAGGAGCAAAAGTAGTAAATCGAACTCCAGCAGAGTTAATAGGTAAGTTAATGTTAACTGAACTACCGGAGAATAAGATATCACGATTATTTGATGATTATGTTCATGTAGTAGAGACTGGGGAGGTATTAGAGCAAGAAATTTACTATAATGATGCTTGTTTTACTCATACCTCAGTTAAAATAGAAGACGGCTTTACCGCCACTTTTCGTGATATTACCGCAAATAAACAAGCAGAAGTATATTTACGGGAAAGTGACCAAAATTTTCATCTCTCCTTTAATAATGCACCATCAGGAATGGGATTGCTAGCACCAGATGGACGTTGGCTAAAAGTTAATCTCTATTTATGTGAAATGCTTGGCTATAAAGAAAGTGAGTTATTAAAAAAAACTTCTCAAGATATTACCCATATAGATGATTTACAGCAAGATTTACATTACCTCAGACAAATTCTAAATCAGGAAATTCCTGATTTTCATATAGAAAAGCGATATTTGCATAAACTCGGACATATTATTTGGGTTTTATTAAGTTTATCTTTGATTTGTGATGAAGATAATCAACCCCTATATTTGATTTTTCAAATTCAGGATATTACCGCTCGCAAAAAATCAGAAGCTGCCATGGCTAATTCTCTCAAAGAAAAAGAAGTAATGATTCAAGAAATTCATCATCGAGTTAAAAATAATTTACAAGTGATTTGTAGTTTACTTAATTTGCAATCTCGTTGTCTTCAAGATAAAGAGGCATTAAGTCAATTTAAAGAAATTCAAAATAGAGTTAAATCTATGGCATTAATTCACGAACAACTATATCACTCTAAGGATTTATATAGTATTTCCTTATCTAAATATATTAAAGAATTAACTAATAATTTATTTCGTTCCTATGCCATTAATAAGATTAAAATTAAGACAGAGATTGAAGATGTTTTTCAGTTAGATATTGATGCGGCAGTTCCCTGCGGCCTTATAATAAATGAATTAATATCTAACGCCCTTAAATATGCCTTTAAACCCCAACAACAGGGAGAAATACTGATCCAAGCCTTGCCTAATGCTGAGGGTCATCTAGTTCTGACTATAGCTGATAATGGGAAAGGTTTGCCCCCAGATTTTCAACTAGAAAACACTCGAACCATGGGATTAAACTTAGTAAAAAATTTAACTAATCAACTGCGAGGAAAGATTTCCTTTAACATAGAATCAGGAACAAAATTCATATTAACTTTAACAACAATTAAAAGTAATTAAAATGAGTACAACTATCGTAATTGTAGAAGATGAAAGTATAGTTGCTCAAGATTTACAATTTACCTTAGAAGATTTAGGATATGAAGTACCCGCCATAGCTGATTCAGGGGAATTAGCCTTAGCTTTAGCTAAAGAAATCAATCCAGATTTAATGTTGATGGATATTCGGATTATTGGGGAAATCGACGGTATTGAAACTGCCAAAATTATTTACCATCAGTTTGATATTCCCGTTATTTTTATGACTGCTCATTCCGATGAAGAAACCCTAGCCAGAGCCAAGACAGCCACACCTTTTGGTTATGTGATTAAACCCTTTGAAAAGCGGGAATTGCGTACAATCATCGAAATCGCCCTTTATAAGCACCAAATGGAGAAGCGTTTAAAAGATAATGCGGAGTGGTTAGAAACCGTACTTCGGAGTATTGCTGATGGTGTAATTGCTACCGATGAAACCGGAAAAGTTACTTTTATGAATACGGTGGCAGAAAATATTACTGGTTGGTTATCTCAAGAAGCCATAGGTAAACCAATCACAGATATTTTTGATATTTTTAATGAGATAACTGGTAAAACTGTGAGTAACCCAGTTATGAGGGTACTTAAAACTAGACAACCTGAATTTTTGCCGGAAAATACGACCTTAAGAGCTAAAAATGGCCAAGAAATTCCCATTGAAGATAGTGCAGCACCGGTTACTAAACGTAAAGCCATCAATATAATTAAGGATAGCAAAGGTCATATTGCTGGGGCTGTGCTAGTATTCCGAGATGTAACTCAACAAAGATTAGCCGCCAGAAAATTGCACCGTCAAGCCTATTATGACGATTTAACCACTTTACCTAATCGGGCTTGGTTTAGGGAGCGTCTTACCGATGCTTTAGAAAGAATGAAGCGCAATGATAATTATTTGTTTGCTATTTTATTTTTAGACTTAGATCGGTTTAAAATAATTAATGATAGCTTAGGACATACTGTAGGCGATCGCATTTTGAGCGAAACTGCTAAAAGAATAGAACAGGCTGTGCGCACCATCGATACAGTAGCCAGATTAGGAGGAGATGAATTCGCCATTCTCTTAGAAAATCTACAGGATGCCAGTGAAGCCTATAGAATTGCCAACAGAATTAATAAAAGTCTAAGTATATGTTTTGATATTGAAGAACAAGAAATTTTTACCAGTTGTAGTATTGGTATTGTCTTAAGTTCGAGTAGTTATCAATACATAGAAGAATTAATTCAAGATGCTGATATTGCCATGTATCGTGCCAAAAATAAAGGTAAAGGGCGTTATGAGGTCTTTAATGCGGCCATGCGCCAACAAATTATGGCAACCTCCCAATTAGAAAACTATTTGCGCAGAGCCATTGAAAAAAATGAGTTTGAGGTTCATTATCAACCGATTATTAATCTTTTTAATCAAAAAATAATTGGTTTTGAAGCCTTAGTCCGTTGGAATCACCCGGAAAAAGGTATGATTTCTCCGTTGGAATTTATTCCCATTGCAGAAGAAACCGGATTAATTATTGAGATTGACAAATGGGTATGTCAACAAGCTTGTCATCAAATGAAATCTTGGCACAATAAACTTTCAGAGGAATCTTCTTTAATAATTAGTGTCAATCTTTCCAGTAAGCATTTAGTTAAAAGTAATCTCGTAGAAGAAATTTATCAAATATTAAAGGAAACAGGATTAAACCCCAATTGTTTAAAGTTAGAAATTACAGAAACTGCTTTAATTGAAAATCCAGATTTAGCGGCCAAAACCCTCAACCAACTTAAAAATTTAGGAGTAAGTTTGTCCCTTGATGATTTTGGTACGGGTTACTCTTCCCTGAGTTATTTACATACTTTTCCCTTTAATATGCTCAAAATCGATCGCTCTTTTATTAGTGGCATAGATTCATATATTAATGGTTTAGAGATTATTCGTATCATTGTCATGTTAGGACAAACCCTAGGAATGAAAGTCATCGCAGAAGGTATAGAAACATCAGAACAATTGAACTTATTAAAAGAGTTGCAATGTGAGTATGGACAAGGATACTTTTTCTCTAAACCAATCTCTGCCGCAGAAGTAGATCTAAATTGCTCTTAGTCAATTTTCTACACTGATTAAGGATACAAAAGATTAAATTTTAGATATCTCAACATCTGCTTGAGCTACTAACCAAGTATCACGATTTTGAGGACTAATTGGTTCACTCAAAACTACTAAGTAACGATCTCCTTTTTTTTCAGAAGAAAGCAAATAATAACTTTGCTTTTCCTCTACTTGATACCAAGTCGTACCATTTCCTTCAGGATTTTGTTCTTGTAAAGTAGCTATTTCCTCATCATTAACCATAAAGATCGTACCAGAAGAATTACTAACCTTTAACTTTTCTTTGATTTGCCAACGTTTTTCAAAATCATCTTTTAAATCTTGGGTAATTGCTTCGTGGATAAAAACTAGAGCATCCTCTTGATGGGAATCACCTGTCTTTGAGCCTTTATAAGAACCAGGTAAATTTTTTAATTCGATGGGTAATTCTTGAGAATTTTTCCCTGATTGCCCTTCCTTACGCCATTTACTACTAAACTGCTTGATAATTGCTTTTCCATCATCAAGTTCTGATTCAATATGGCTTTGTAGCCATTGTAAAGCATTCTTTTGGATTGTCTGTTGTTGTGGAGCATTATATTTGGCATAAGATGTAAATGCATCTCTTAAGAAGCTAGGACTTAATGCTTTTGAAGTAGTCATAAAAAAGTTTCCTCAGATGTATATTAAAAATTGACAACTTGAATGATGCTAATTTTCATTAACAACAAATAAATAGCATTTATACCTTTCTAAATTTGAAGCCCAACTTTATCCAAAAATCGAGATTTTTGAAGCACGATTTATAAGATAAAAGAAAGAGAAGAGAGCATAAAAAAAGGGCTTAATATTATTGAAATTAAGCCCTTAATAACTTAACTTTTTAAGTTATAAAAAACAATCTTTCTATGTTAATCTCACGTCACAGTATAGGAGATTTGCAATCCGGCAATAAATTGCAGCAATTAATTATAGAGGAGCTTTTTTTTCTAAAATCTCGTCTGTTTCTTTACCCATTAAGTATTACTGCATACCTAGGGATAAGAAATAGAAACTTTATTAGGGATGTATTATTGCATTATCTAATTAACAATATTAACGATCTAAAAATAAAACAGTTAATTACAATACAAAACAGAAATATTATCAATATTATTTTTTGGTCAAATAACTTCAATAAAGTCGATATAAGACTTTAAGTTATCATATTCATTAGATTGCTTTATCAAGGGATGCTTTACTTTAAATTATTGATTGTTAAAGTAATTCACTGGCATTCTAGATTTCAGAGAAGGTAGCAAGTGAGATAATATGGATTTTTATCAGTAATCATTAGTTTAAAGTTCATGGAATCAATTATTCCCGTTAAATTACCTGAAAATTCCTACGACCTTATTATTAAACGAGCTAGTCTGGCTATTTTAGGTGAATATCTTAATCCCTTAAAATTAGGTAAAAAGATTTTAGTCATTTCTAATCCCGAAATTTTTAATTATTATGGCGAAACTGTAATTAATTCTTTAAAAAATGCTGGTTTTGAGGTTTATCACCATCTCATCCCCGCAGGCGAGCAATATAAAAACCTTTCCGAAATTGAAAAAGTCTATGATACCGCTTTCAAATATCGCCTAGAAAGGTCTTCTACCATGTTAGCTTTAGGAGGCGGTGTTATCGGTGATATGACAGGTTTTGCTGCTGCTACCTGGCTAAGAGGCATTAACTTTATTCAAGTACCTACTTCCTTATTAGCTATGGTTGACGCTTCCGTTGGCGGCAAAACAGGAGTTAATCATCCTTTAGGCAAAAATCTTATAGGTGCATTTTATCAGCCAAAACTCGTCTTAATTGACCCAGAAGTCTTAAAAACTTTGCCTGAACGAGAATTTCGTGCCGGAATGGCTGAGGTTATTAAATATGGCATTATTTGGGATCGAGATTTATTTGAACAATTAGAAAAATGCGATCGCCTTTCGTCTTTTTCCGATATTTCCTCAGAACTACTCCAAACTATTCTAACTCGCTCTACTCAAGCTAAAGCCGATGTAGTCAGTCAAGACGAAAAAGAAGGAGGTATTCGAGCCATTCTCAATTATGGTCACACAATTGGTCACGCCGTAGAAAGTTTAACAGGCTACAGTTTAGTTAATCATGGCGAAGCAGTGGGAATTGGCATGGCAGTTGCCGGAGAACTTGCAGTTAAACTCGGCTTATGGAGCGATGTCGATTCCCAAAGACAAAATAAATTAATTTATAAAACTGGTTTACCGACACAAGTACCTTCTCAATTAGTAATTGAAGAAATTATTAATTCCTTAAGTAGTGATAAAAAAGTTAAAGCCGGAAAAGTCAGATTTATTTTACCCACAAAAATCGGTGAAGTAATTATCACAGACCAAGTTTCTAACGATGTTATTAAAGAAGTTTTAACGAATAGTTATTAGTTATTAGTTAACAGCTAACCGCTAACAGCTAATCGCTAACTGCTAACCGCTAACCGCTAACAGCTAATCGCTAACTGCTAACCGCTAACCGCTAACCGCTAACCGCTAATCGCTAATCGCTAACCGCTAACCGCTAAAAAGGAGAAAAAATTGCAAAAATTATTAAAAATATCCGAAATTATAGACACCATTAATCAATGGATTGGGCGACTTAGTTATTGGCTAGTATTCTTTATGGTATTAGTTGGTTGTTGGAATGTAGTTGGTCGTTATTTAGGACGTTTTATCGGTCGGAATTTAACGTCTAATGCTTTAATTGAAATTCAGTGGTATTTATTCGATTTAATCTTTCTTTTAGGGGCTGCTTATGCTTTAAAATATGACGATCATGTCAGAGTAGATTTATTCTATAAAGATAGATCGAGAAAAACTAAAGCAATAATTAATATAATTGGAGTTTTTTGCTTTTTAATACCTTTTTGTTTAATGGTTATTTATTATTCTTGGGGAACAATTCTAAATTCTTGGCAAATTTGGGAAAGATCACCAGATCCCGGTGGTTTACCTCGTTATCCTATTAAATCTATGATTATTGTTAGTATGGTCATGTTAATTTTTCAGGGTATTTCAGAAGCAATTAAAAATTTAGCGATTGTAAAAAATCCATTACCTAGTCAAGGAGAAAATGATTAATGGAATGGCTAGGGCTTGTTATGTTTGCTGGAGCATTATTGTTCCTCTCTTTAGGTTATCCAGTTGCTTTTTCCCTTGGCGGTGTATCAATTGTTTTTGCTATTCTTGGTTCGATTTTAGGCATATTCGATCCCATTTTTCTCTCGGCTATGCCCCAAAGAATTTTTGGAATTATGGGCAACTATACCTTGTTAGCCATTCCCTATTTTATATTTCTTGGTTCCATGTTAGAAAAAACAGGAATTGCTGAGAAATTATTGGAAACAATGGGCATTTTATTTGGCAAAATTAAAGGGGGATTAGCCTTAGCTGTAGTCGTCGTAGGAGCGTTACTTGCAGCTACCACAGGAGTAGTAGCTGCAACAGTTGTAGCTATGGGTTTAATTTCTTTACCCATCATGTTACGTTATGGCTATAACAAACAGTTAGCTACAGGAGTAATTGTTGCGTCTGGAACTTTAGGTCAAATTATTCCTCCTAGTATCGTATTAGTGGTTTTAGCGGATCAATTGGGTATTTCCGTAGGAGATTTATTTATCGGCTCAATTATTCCGGGTTTATTAATGGCAGGTACTTTTGCACTTCATGTGTTAATTATTGCTTATCTAAAACCAGAATTTGCTCCGGCTTTACCCCTAGAAGTTAGAAATATTAGTAAGCAAGTTTTAGCCAAAAGAATTATACAAGTAATGATGCCACCTTTACTATTAATTCTATTAGTTTTAGGTAGTATATTTTTTGGTATCGCAACTCCCACAGAAGCTGGTGCAATAGGTTGTGTCGGGACTATGATTTTAGCATGGTTTAATAAGCAATTAACTTGGTCAGCTTTAAAGTCAGTATGTGATGCAACCTTACGCATTACTACTATGGTAATGTTTATTTTACTTGGTTCAACCGCTTTTAGTTTAGTATTTCGTGGTTTAGAAGGCGATGCGTTAATGTTTGACCTCCTCTCAAATATACCTGGTGGTAAGGTGGGATTTTTAATTATTAATATGTTAGTAATTTTTTTCCTAGGCTTTTTTATTGACTTTTTTGAAATTGCCTTTATTGTAATTCCTATTTTTGCTCCAGTCGCTGAAGCTTTAAATTTAGATTTAATCTGGTATGGTGTAATTATTGGTGCTAATTTACAAACTTCTTTCTTAACTCCTCCTTTTGGATTTGCCTTGTTTTATCTTCGTGGTGTTGCACCTCCAGAAGTAACCACAGAAGATATTTATAAAGGTGCAATTCCTTTTATTCTTTTACAATTATTAATTTTAGTTTTAATAATTATGTTTCCTCAAATAGTCAGTTTTTTACCTTCTTTAAAATTGGGAGCTTAGAGGGCAGGGCATTTTCATTCTTCCCATCAATTTAGGTTTTGAGAGACTCAGAAGACAAGGTGACAAGGTAGAGAAAACTAAAAGCTAAGAGCTAATCGCTAATTGCTAAAAGCTAAAAAGCAGAGATGAAAGTGTAACTCTAAAAACGACCTTTACTAAAAGACAAATTTATTGATATAATGGTTAATTTGGAAATAGGATTCAGCACAATAACAGATTACTATGGTTAAACTACGTTTGAAAAGATTCGGCAAGAAAAGAGAAGTTAGCTACCGTATTGTAGCAATGCAAAGCACTAGTCGTAGAGATGGCCGTCCTTTAGAAGAATTAGGTTTTTACAATCCTAGAACTCACGAAACCAGATTAGACGTACCAGCAATTATCGAAAGACTAAAAAATGGCGCACAACCAACAGAGACAGTGCGCAGTATTCTCAAAAAAGCCAAAGTATTAGAACAGGTGAATGCTTAAGACTACAAATATTCCTGTTTCAGTGCAACAAACAGCCAGCCCTGATTATTTAGGTCTGGTCCAGTTTCTTTTACAACCTTTATTGGATGAGTCAGACTCTTTGAGTTTAGACTGCGAACAATTAAATAATAATCAAAAGGTTTGGATTAGATTGGCACTTACAGGAGAAGATACAGGAAAAATATTTGGTCGGGGAATGCGTAATATTAATGCTATGAAAACAATATTACAAACTGCGGCTATGGCCGCAGGTCAATCTGTGCATCTCGATCTTTATGGCACTCATCAAAAAACAACTTCTCACGGAGATGATGACTCTAGATATTCTAGCCAAAAAAGACCCCCATCCAGACGTAGCAGTAATTCTAAACCGATAGGAAAGCCTCGTCTTCAATAAATTAAAAGCAATTTGGTGCGTCTTTATCAACGCACCTTATCCTAGTTAGAATTTAATCGATCATTACTTGAAATAGCTTGGTGGAATTGGGAGATTGGAAAGATTACACGCAATTTGGATAAGATTGTATCAGTAGATATTGAAGCTCTAATAAATTGTGAGTAGAAGCACAGTATAACAATCTCGTTACATATTAACGTTTAAAAATCCCCCACTTTAATAAGGCAGTTTTTAAAGGAGAATTAGTTAATTTCTCAATATCTAAAGTTTTTTCTGCTTGGATTATTTCTAAAACTTCAAAAAACGCCTTAACTCCCGCCGCAGCACCCTGGGGATGATCCATAATACCCGTACCAGCATTTAAAATTACATCATTACCATAATCTTCCAAAGCGACAGGCACAACTCCGGGGTGAATGCCCGCAGAAGGTACAGGAAAAACATTATGTGATCGCAAATTATCCCTAATTTTAGCTTCTTCTGTAGCTTGAAAGGGTAAACTGCCATAATGAGCAGGATATAATACCGCATCTGCACCACTGTGAGCCATTAAAGTACCTAAAACGACAGCATAAGATAAGCCATTATCTGAAGCCGCACACATAGCTCCTGCAAAGGCAGGATGTACAAAAATCGGGACATTGACTTCTGGATCTGCGGCTAAAGCTTCTAAAACTGAAAAACCATAGGTCAAAGCGTTAAATAATAAAGCATTTGCACCTTCTTTTACCAGTAAACGAGCTTTTTCTAACAATTTATCGGCTCTACCTGTGATATTTACTGCATATAATACAGTACGTCCAGTTTTTGCTTTAACATCATCTAATACTTGCCGACAGGCTTCTAGACGTTTGAGGGTAGGAGCTACGGCTAAATCTCCTAAAATTTCATCGTCTTTAATAATATCTAAACCTGCATAGGCTACTTCTTCAAGAATAGCACCATGATCGGCGGCAGAAAGACCTAAAGCGGGTTTAAAAATAGCCATGATTAAGGGACGATTTTCAACGCCTAATTGTTGACGGATACCAGTAATTCCCCATTTAGGCCTTTGACCATAATTTTCGCTCAGGTGTACCCCTACTATTTTTCCGGCTCCAGCCATAGAATATTTGCCAAATATCATGGTTAAAAGGCTTGGTAGGTCATTTTCAACGTTTTGTTCGGGAAAACTGATTGTAGCGATGTTATAGCCTTCTTCATCGGTACTAATATTAGTTACCTGGGCAAGATGTTCTTGTAATTGACTTTCTCGGTGGGCAAAACGTTCATTCCAAGTACCAGCAGTTTGACCAACTGCAATAATTTTTGCCTGTTTTTCTGCGTTAATCTCTGGAGGAAAACGATATTCAACTTTAATCATAAGTTTATTTTTTCTATATTTTTTCGGCTTATTTTATGAAAATGTCGAAAATAAAAAATCATGTTACTGTAGTCATAGTGGTCTTAACAATTTGTAATTTTTTTATTTAACTTTTCTCTTCTAATTCGTGTGAATTTGTCGAATTATGACTTCCTTAACTTCAAGTCTCCCTCAATCATTAACAAAAAATACTTTAACACTCAAACAAGTCTGGGAAAGTATTAATCGTAATAGTTGTCCCCATAACTATAACTTTCATATGCACACTATCCATTCAGATGGACAACTCACACCAGAAAATTTAATTGAACAAGCTATAAATATTGGTCTTAAAGGTTTAGCAATTACAGATCATCATTCATTAGATGGTTTTTATTCAGCTCAAGGTTTCTTAAAAGATAAGCAACAACAAAGCCCTGATCTTTCTTTGCCTTATTTATGGACTGGAGTAGAAATAAACTCTATTTTAGGGGATACAGAAGTACATATTCTTGGTTATGGTTTTGAGCCTCATCACTCAGCCATACAGCACTGTTTACAAGGAAAATCTCTCAATCGTCAAGAGGCTTTGGCAATATCGGTAATTTCAGCCATTCATGAAGCAGGAGGTTTGGCTGTTTTAGCTCATCCGGCTCGTTATCGTCGCTCTGCTGATGAGTTGATCCCTATTGCTTATGAATCGGGAATTGATGGTATAGAAGTTTATTATGCTTATAATAATCCTAATCCTTGGCAACCAAGTTCAGAAATTTGCGATCGCATTAAACAAATTACGGAAAAATATGGATTATTCTCAACCTGTGGTACTGATACTCACGGACAAAACTTGTTAGTTCGTGTTTAATTTTAATAGTTTCTAGCTTTTTTTATAAATATGGAGTTTGACGAGATTTAAGAATTTCTCTTACCGTAAGTGCCGAACCCATAATAGTAGCTACCATGCTATACTTTTGTCCATGAAGATAACCTTCATAAAAATCACTATTGAAGTTTTTATTTATTTTTGAAGGTTGTGTAATCATGGCGAGAGATATCGCAGAAAGCATTACAAATAAAGGAATCCCGTAACGCATTTTATAAGTACTCACAATCCAGCCAAAAGGAATAAACCACCACAAAAGTAAATGAACCCAAATTCGACAATTTGCACGAAGGTTAGTCAATTTCTGCTGCTTTGATTGAATTTCTAAAACTGCTTGCTGAATTAATTCTGGAGAGAGTTTAATTTCTACTTCAGTTTTTTTAGCATTGAGCTTGGAATGATTAGAGTCTATCATTTTTATTTCTCCGTTATTTATTAACTCTGTTGGTATTAAATTCAGAATAATAAATAGCTCCATCTACTTTCAATCCCCAACCAAGTAGAAAATAAATCGAAAATTTTCAAAAAACTTTTGACCAGTTATTCTTTCAATTTTCTGCCAAACCCTCTTTAAAAGCTAGCTTATGAGCTTAAATTGCGATCAATTGGCTGAAAAATGTCTTGTTTGGAGATCGAAGCGTTTATGTTTGCAGATCCCTACATCTATTTCTTTTTGTTGGTAGGGATGAGTGGAAAGATAGTCTGCCATCCAATTACATCCCAGTTGGCTTAAAAAATCTATTTCTAAATTGAGTAGTTTAACTGTCCCATCTTTAGCTGCAACAGCAAGTATCTCTCCATCAGGACTAAAACTAACGGTGTTGTATTCCTCGCCAGCTTTGCCATACTCCATTAATAAAGTGCCGTCTTTTGTCCACAATTTAACTTTCTTGTAACCAACTGTAGCGATCGCTTGTCCGTCTGGACTGAAGCTGATACTTTTAACAGCGATCTCGTCAGCGACAAAAGTTTTGAGAAGCGTGCCATCAATATGCCAAAGTTTGACTGTTCGATCTCGGCTGGCTGAAGCAATGGTTTGACCGTCCCAACTAAAGCTAATACTGGTTACTGCATCTTTATGCCCCACCAAAGTCCGAAGAAGATTGCCATCGTACTGCCATAATTTAATAGTCCCATCATTGCTAGCAGTTGCGATCGTTTGATTATCTGGACTAAACCTTATATCGTTAATAAAAGAACTATGTCCGTTCAAAGTAGCAACTAAAGTACCATCCTGTTTCCACAATTGCACCTTATCGAAAATGGCAACGGCAATAATTTGACCGTTTGGACTATAGTCGATCGCACTAGGATTTGATAAATGCAAGGTTTTAAGAAGAGTTCCATCGCGCTGCCAAAACTTTAACCCTTCATTATCACTCTCAAAGTCATCATTTTTGTTAGTAGTAGCAACAGTTTGACCGTCTGGACTGAGACTAACGTCAGTTTTGCGATCGAATTTATCCTCTTTAGTTAGAATGAAAGTCTGAAGAAGCCTGCCATCACCCTGCCAAAGCTTAACGGTTCCGTCTTTACTAGCGGTGGCAATAGTTTGACTGTCAGAACTAAAGCTAAGACTGTCAACTTCGCCAGTGTGTCCAGTTAGAGTAGGAATAGGAACACCTTGCCATTGCCAAAGTTTAACTGTGCGATCCATGCCAACAGATAATATATTCTGACCATCGGAACTAAAGATCGCACCCATGACAGCCTCGCTGTGTCCTTCCAGAGAATTGATGAAAATACCGTCTCGCTGCCAAAGTTTAACTGTTCGATCGCTGCTAGCAGTGGCAATAGTCTGACCATCCAGACTGAATTGAACTCTATTGACTCCACCGCTATGTCCAGTGAGGGTTTTAAGCAGAGTTCCATTTGGTTGCCACAACTTTACCGTGCGATCACGGCTAGCAGTGGCAATCATTTGACTGTCTGGACTGAAACTAAAGTCTCTAATAATATCTTCGTGTCCGGCAAGAATCCTATTTTTTCCTTGTAAATCCCAGATTCTTAACGTTCCATCTACGCCAGCAGAGGCTATTAATTGCCCATCAGGACTAAATTCTATATCTGTATCCGTGTTAATTGAGCGATCGAAATCTTTTTCGGGATCGTATTTCAAACCTTGACTAGAATAATTAACATTAATGAAAGTTTTAAGTAAAGTACTATTATCGAGTTTCCAGAGTTGTAAAGTTCGTTCTCGTTTTTTATCGGCATTACTATTCTCGATCACCAGTATTTTGCCATCGGGACTGAAACTGACTACGGGAAAGCGTTGTGGGGAAAAAGTTTTAATAAGCGTACTATCAGTTTTCCAGAGTTTGACTGTATCTTGAGTACCACTGTGACTAATAACTGCGGCAATCATTAACCCATCGGGACTGAATTCAATCCGATTAATTGCACCGCTATCTTCAGCAATTGTTCTTAGGAGTGTACCATCGCGTTTCCATAGTTGAATAGCACGATTGGCATTTGAAATAGTAGCAATAATCTGTCCATCAGGACTAAAAATAAGATCTGTTGGTTCTGGTATGCGGAGAGTAGCGATTGCTTTTCCACTCGCAGGGTTCAAAAGTTGAACGGTTTGAGCATCGGCATCGTAAACGGCTATTGTTCGCTCGGTGAGATATAGTTTAGAGATGCTATTGCCAAACTCGATCCGATTTTTTTCTTTGACACTATAAATTGCCTTGAGTAAAGATATAACTAATTGGGTCTTTCTATAGTCTTGCGTCCAAACAGATTTATCTAATTGTTTGAGTTGTTGAGTTGCTTTTAATGCTTCCAATAGTGCTTCAAATTCTTGTCCCGAACGAAAGGCTGAGTCTGAAGCTTTTCTAGTTGAGTCTAATTCTGCTGCGGCAACTTTTACCTGTGCTTTATGGTTGGCTTGAGCGATCGTCACTACCGATATAACTATAGATGCAATCAAAGCGGCGATCGCCACCCCACCGAGCCAAACCGCTTTTTTTCTAGCTTTGGTGAGAATTCTGTTTGCCTGTTTTTGTGCTTCTAATGCGGCTTTAGCTTCACGACTATCTAACTCTAAGCTAGCAGCAATATATCGATTATCGCGATCGCTGAGGCTTTTATCAGCTAACCAAGTCAAAGCCTCTTGCAAAGCTTGACCTCTTAACAAACGGGATTCGTCTTGCTCGTTAGAAGCTACCCAAGCCTTAAATGATTCTGCATAGGGGCGAAGTTTGGCTAATTCCCCGTCTAACCAATCTCGATCAAATATGAGTGCATATATGGGATTGGTAATTTTTAGCTGATTCTTATCTGGCGTTGCTATTCCCGACAGTCGCAGTTCGATCTGTTCTACGCTGGCATCAATATCTATCGTCTCTTGTTCTAAAAGTTGTTGGTGCAATCCTAGTATCCTACTTCGCAACTTTTCATCGCTGTTAATCAGGCGATCTCTTATGGTTCTTAAGTGTTCTGGTTCGTCTTGGTATTCCCAATTTTCAATTATCTGAGTTTGCACTAATTCTTGCACGTCCAACCGCTCGCTCAAGCCGTGGCGCAAGACTAAGTGACATAGTTTTTGCGTCAGAAATGGTTGTCCTTTCGTCCACTTTAATATTTCGGCTAAAATCTCTTTTGGTTGCGGAACTTTACCTTCTAAACCGATGGCTAACGGTTGTGCTTCTGCTAAAGTAAATCCAGTTAACTCAATCCTGTGACCGATATTAAAGGGGGTACGTTTTTTATCTTTAATTAAAGTTGATGGCGTTGCGACTCCCAACAAACAAATAGTCAAGCGATCATAGGCAGAATTATCTACTCGAAGGTTGTAGCAACCACGAATAAAAGCAAAAAAATCATCGGTAGGAAAGTTTAAGCTGAGGACGCTATCAATTTCATCAATAAAGATCGCAATATTTTGGGCAATTTGCTGCAATAAAATTGTTTCGATAAATTTGCGTAATTTCGTCGTCAAGGGTGCATTTTGAGGTTGGGAATCCCACCACTCATCTAGATCGATATCTAGAGCAAAATTTTCAGTTAAATGATTGAGAAGTCCAAAATACCATTGATTGGGAGTGGCTAATTGCACTTCATCTAGGGAAAGATCGATCACTCCACAAGCAAATCCTTCGTTAATTAAGCGACGCATCACTCTTACTCTCAGGCTTGATTTGCCCATCTTTCGAGAGTTGAATACATAACAAAACTGTTTGGCTTTGAGTTGTTCGTATAGTTCCTCATCTGCCTGTCGTTCGATATAAGTTGGCGTATTTTCCGGTAGAGTTCCTGAGAAGATATATCGGTAATTCATGGGTTTATCTCCTCTAAGTGATTTAAAAAGTATTGACGATAGAGATTGCATTTATAAGAGTATTTGTTACCTTCTATATCTACTAAACCCATACTGAGTAACTTAAATCCACGCTCAGATGGTAAAGAAATCGAATGAGGAGAATTAATTACTTGAGTAAAACTTTGTGCTAATTCGGGATGTTGTTTTAAAGTCCATAAAAGTTGACGCAAACGATCGCCAAAAGGTGGGGCATCGGTAGGAGCAGTTTGTAAAAATTCTTGCCAACTCACTTCGACTTGAGAGTTCTTGAAATATTCACAACATATGGTGATTAAATAGGGATGCCCTCCTACCAATTTTCTTAATTCTTGAATTTGCTCTCCATCTAAATTTAATTCGTAACGTCGTGTCAAATCTTTTATTTCTTCTGGGGTAAAATCTCTTAAGAACTTGACAATACCGACTCCAGCTAAAGGAGAACTGTTAATATTTAAATTGCTATAAACATCGGTAGAGTGAACTACGATTAATCGAAGTTGTTGCCAAATTTCTCCTTGAGAATTGCCTAGTTTAGCTTTGTCGTGCCAACTACGCAATAAACGACAAAAATCTATGGCGATATTCTCATGTTCAAAGACGCGATCTACTCCATCTAATGCCAAAATTAAAGGCTTATCCATTTCTTTTAAAAGATACTTCTCAAAATATTTAGTAATGTTTTGGTTAGAGCCTAAATTTTTACTCCAATATTCCTCTAAGCAATCTGTCAAAACTAATTCTTCTGTAATTCCAGCACAAAATTGGTAAGCAAATTGACCGTAATCGCTAAAAAATTCTCGATCTGCTAATCCAAAATCATAACGCAAAGTTTGATAATCTTTGTTTCTTAAATTACTTAAAACTTGTTCTAACAAAGAAGTTTTGCCCATTTTTTGCGGTGCTTTAATCCGCACAAAACTTCCCGATTGCAAAAGTTCTTGACAACAATCCGATTCTACAGGCGAGCGTTCTATGTAATAACGCTTTGAGCGTATTGGATTGTAACCATTGAGCCAAAAAGGATATCTTTGTTCTTCTAACCAAACTCGCAATTTTTCAAATTTGCCAGCCCCACCACCATCTAGATTGGGACAGCCATTGGAGGAATTAGCAAACTGGGCGTAAATAAAAGTCATTTTCTTTTTGTAACTCTCTAAGCTAGATTCCTTAGATAATTGCCAGATACCCTCCTCTCGCTCGCCAGTATTTTCCCTAGCAAATCTAACTAAAAAAACTTTTCTAGATTTACCTTTAAAACCAAATTCATCAGCAATATCTTCGAGAAAATCATCCCACCCTTGTAGTTTATTCATGATTGTCACTAAGCTTAAAATTCACATTGTTAAGTTTTCAATTAATTGTAAAAATAATATTTCTGAATCGGTGCAAATAATTTATAAATTGTAACTTTTTCTATTTATTTTCCATTTATTTATACTTATTTCTATTATTTTTTTTTCTGCAAATTTAGATGGGGATTGAAATTATATCGAAGTATTTTTTAGGCTGAATTAAGTTTAAATCGAGCGAAGATGAACAAAAAAATGACTGAAACTGAATTTAATCCTAACAATATCCAAAGCCCAATTATTTTCGATTCTTTAATGGCAAAATCTGCCGGTATTGATGCACCAGAGCGCAATATCTTTGGAGAGCCTCTCAGCCAAGCGCCAAAAGCACTATTAAATATTGAATTTCTCGAAAACTATTGGTTCGATCTCGTGCCTGAAGGAATCAAGAGTTACCCTTGCGATCAAACTTACGCCAATTACGCCGTACCAGATTCTATTCCAACCCATAATTCTAACTTCGATACCCTATTTGCTGGGGATTTTATCGGAGTCAACGTTCAGATTCAGAGAGATTCCTTACTCGCAGGCGGTTTGTCCTATGCCTACAGAGAAGCGATCTCAGACATAGGTATTGCAAATGACTCAACGTTTCTTCTGTCAAGCGATCAGAATACGGTGATTTCGCTAAGTAACCTTAAGGAAAAAGAAACTCTCGATCAAGCGATTGCAACTATGCAATCGCTGTTACAAGCTTTCTCTAACAATCCAGACTTCACGAACCAGATGAAGACAGCTTTTGGTGATGCTATCAATCTCGAACAATCTCGAACTTTACTAAATGCTTTAGCTCAAGGCAAAAACGTCCCTGCAATTAAGATTGTTTCTGATGAGTTTTTCGCGGCAAAAGGTGCATTTGGAGATAATACTATTTATCTCTCCCGTAAATTTTTAGAGCATCATCTCGATTGTCCAGAAGCGATTTTGGATGTTTTGCTCGAAGAAACAGGACACTTTATTGATCGGCAACTTAACAAAACGGATTCACCAGGCGATGAAGGAAATATTTTTGCTCGACAAGTTCGGGGGGAGACAATCTCTGTTGCTGAGCTAGAGGAATTAAAGCAAGAAAATGACCACGCTGCGTTGTTCTTGGATGACAAGGAAATTGCGATCGAGCAATCCGTCAACCAGATTTATGACGATACCCCCTCTACTTCAAGCACCCCTGCTGAGCGAGGACTGCGATCGCCCGATGCGGCTGAAGCTTGGAGCCAAGCAGCGCGAGAACGAGGCCCCGTTCGGTCATCGGGTTCTACCAGCAATGTATTGAAGTATCACCCTGGTAGTACCTTGCAGCAGAGCGATCGCGTGCGTCAGTGGCAACAGCAGATGCATGATTTGGGGTACGACATTGAAATTGATGGCAAATTTGGGCCCGCCAGTCAGGACGTTGCGCGTCAGTTCCAGCAGGCAAAGGGACTGGCTGTAGACGGCGTGGTCGGTCCCCAAACCTGGGCGGCTAGCTTTGCTGTCCAACCAAAAACCGACGATATCCCTGCATCATCCATTGCGCCAACCGCTACACCCGTAAATGGTTCTGACCGTCGGCTCTATATTCATGCAGGAAAAGAAGATAAATTTGATGCAGTACTAGCAGCTCAACCATCGAGATCTATCAAAAGTCCGACTGCCATAGAAGGTTGGAATGAAGAATCTGATGACAGAACTGAGTCTTTTTCCTACGAAATTGGGTCTAAACTCAATTCTGGGGAAAACGGAAAACCTTTCTTTTATCAGCATGGTGGGTTAGATAGTATCTTTAAGATTCACGACGTACCTGTTGTTCCCACTGGTGAAATTAGTCTCGCTGCAGTTGGTCAACGAGATGATAATCATGAAGTTTACATGATGCATTTATCTAAAAAAGATGGGGTTATACGAGAAGAGGGGAATACCCGCATAGGAACTCAAACAGAGCTTGAGGTTGTGGGTTTTGATGAAATCAATTTACTGCAATTTCGCCAGGAAAAAGGTCAATTTGAGTCAATTATTGCCGATTTGAATTTAGGCTTTTTAGACGTAAACGGTGATATATCTGCAGGGAACGATGGTTTTACCATTGGGGTGGGGGCAGATGTGGTAAACGTTTCTGTAGCCCTAGGCACTCAAAACTCGGAGAGTCGCTCTGACACTATGGTAAACTTAGGGATTAGCTATGGCTTGGGACTTGGGATTTCAGGTCATTGGGATGATGCAGATAACGATGGCTACAGAGAATGGGGGGGAACCTTAATTGCAGGCCCATTTCTAGTAGGTTCTACCACGGAAGCCCCGTTAGGTATTTTATATAGGTAACTGTCTTTTTTGAAGATACCAATTTCTTCTGGTTTTTGATTTATCGTTAGGGCATTTAAAGTAATGTGAATTCGACAAGCTCTAAAACCCTAATTCTTTTGTAATCTGAAAGACTTATTGTTTCGTTGAAGAACCCAAAACTAACATTTTCGTCAAACTCGCGTTAATAAAGATGTCGAGCCGAGATCCTTCAATTTGAATTTATGGAATTAACAACATTGAAAATTTCTCCTAGCACAACAATCATAATGGAGTCCTCTCCAGAGCGATTGATTATTAAAAAACATCTTAAGAATGGGAATGCAGAACTTTTATCTATGATGTTTTTGATTGCTATTAACATTGTGATATCCGCAATCGCTCAATTGAGTAATCCCATCGTACAGACTTTAGCAATCGGACTGGGAAGCTACGCTGTTTGGCGATATTTCAGAACCAATAAATTAGGTGGTCCGTTGGTCATCGCCATGGCCATCACGTTTGCCTGTGTGCCTGGCTTGGGAATTATCTGTCTGAGCATACCCGCTCTAGCCATATTTCTGATTCGCTACTTTTACCTGCCAGCGAAAATTGCGATTGTTTTTGACCGCAGCCAAGAATCCGTCATGATTCAATCTGAGTTCCTATGGAGACACATCTCCAAAGTTATTCCACTAAACCAGGTCTGTCTGGCTCAGAGAAGCAAGATAGTAGTCTATAGTGGCGGAACGTCGGTTACCTATTTGCCTATCATCGCTCTAAAGCTCAATAAGCAGGACAAAACTAAAATCATTGATATAGAACTTACAGATCGAGACGAATCACTTGACAAAATAGTTACTCAGATTAATAATTTTCTTTCTGATGGAAAAAATCTACAGGATCGAATGTAAACACTAAACAATAAGTCAGTCATTCAGGATTCTTGATTTTATATTGTTATGGACGTGATTTAGTTATCCCCGATCGCGTTCCAAGCGATCGATAGCATCCTGATAGAGTTCCACCTCAGATTTATGCGGACTTGTTCGCCGTTCTAATTTAATGTTTCTAGCACAACTTTCTCGATCGCCGTAGAGGAGAGTAAGCAATCGTTTTTTCAAGATCTCTAACTCTTTGGGAGGTGAAATTTCACCTGAGTGCCGAAGCTGCATTACATATCGTTGGACAAATTGATATTCAGCATCTGTTAAGTATCCTAATCGATGACCCGGACGGTAATCTTGTTGAGCAGCGTCACGGCGATATCCAGCTAGGAAAATTTCTCCAAAACCACAAACAAACATACATAGATCAGTATAGCGTTCGTTCAGATTTGCATCGCTTTTGCGAATTCCGGAATTCTCTAAAATATAATGGCAGACTTCATGAGCCAAAATTGCTTGTGCCGCTAATCGATCTTGAAAGAAATTCGCTCCCAGCTCAATTGTCACCCAACCCTCCTCGTCAACTTTGAACATACCAGCAGCAGCCGGCATCGACACTACTAGAACCCGCGGCACCAGATAAGGCACGCTAAATCCTGGTGTCGTTCGCCTTGCATGACGGATTAAAATTTCAACTACTTGGCTGGGTGCTGAAATATTGAAAAAGTCTTTTGGATCAAGCAAAAACTGGGAGTGAAAGGATTGCTTAGTTGTCCATGCCATAGTCGTAAGCTCTCGCAACTGAGCTTCTAGAGCAGGAAAAGTGGTGCAAGCAGATGGATAGGACAATGGTTCTGGAAATTTTGCTACCGGAGGCTGAAACGAGCTAGAGCGTTTGAACTCATCTTTTGGAGCTGAGAGCGATCGCCCCGATAATGAATAGACAGAGGGTTGTCGGGATGAAGTTTCTGTTCCGGTAGGCTTGTTGCGAGTAACCAATGGTTTTGATTGCCGTTGTGATGAAAGCTTTTTGATAATCTTCCATCGATATTCTGCATACAGAAGAAATATCAATAAAACAACCGCAACCCAGATAATGTTCATAATTAACTCCATAGGGTTTCTAAATGAATGGCTCAAGTTCAACGATTATGTACTTTTGGACTCAAGCACGTTTTGTCTCTTTCTAGAATGAAATAGCCCTGCTCTAACAAGATGTTTTTAAATACTGAGATGATGCTTAAAAGGTATTATTTTATACGCGCTTTGCCCCTAAATCCCCACCTCTCTAAATCTCTATTGTAAAAATAATATTTTTGAATTGGTGCAAATAATTTATAAATCGTAACTTTTTCTATTTATTTTCTATTTATTTACACTTTTTTATTATATGCAAATTTAATTTACTTAAATATTCTATTTTTTTAGGGATTGAATTTGTATTAAGTGTTTTTTAGACTAAAATCAAACACAAAAATTAAGGAGATAAACAAGGATGAAAAAGTTATCTCTAAATGTTATCGTAACCTCATTTATAGCTCTAGCAAATTTGAGTAAAGGAGGCTCGAAATCAATTTCTGATTCTACGCTTTTTATATAAACAAAAAAGCAAAAAGAAGCGAACGAAAACTTCATTATTATAGGGCAGACACATCATGATTATGTGTAGTTAAAATTCAGCGATCGCGGCGTTATTACATCTCCGCAAAGAATAGTATTGCACCTATTAGGTAATTAACATGAAAAAATCTTTTGATAGCTTTCGGTTACAAAGTTTAAACACATTAATTTCTAAATCTTTAGGATTGGCTAGCTTAACACTTATAACTATTTCTTTGAGTGAAATTCAAGCTAGAGCAGCCGTAATTGTTTCCAATTTACCTTTCTCCACTACAGGGCAAAGTATTTGGGGAGCAGGACTCAATGCACAATACAGAAGAACTGATTCTTTCAACCAAAACCTTGATATCAATTTTGATACAAGACCTCCTGTCGTACCAATTGAACTTATACAATCTCCTTTGGTTTTTGACGGCAGTGTATCAGGTCAAGTGGAAGTTGGCTATGATTTTTTTGCTAGTACCGGAACGGCTGATGTTGAATATCCTGTACAAACTAACATTGTTTATCCAAACGTTGCTACCGAAGGCAGTATAGTTACATTTGAGTCAGGATTCAATCCACTAGATGGAGGAAGTTTACAGGCATTCAGTCCACAACTTGAAGCAAAAGTCAATTTACTCTACGACCAAATATCTGCTGAGGTGGGAGTAACTATTGGAGAGCCTTTTTTCGACGAGAGATTTTCTTTGGTATCCATACCTCCTACCAGTGGAAAGCTATCTTTATTTAATATAGGAGCAAGTAGTCCTGAATTTTCTGAAGAATTTCCAGGCGACTTTGGAGAGGTTACTGGTAGTTTGCCTGAAGTCGATATCAACCAATCATTTGATGATGGCGTACTATCTGGAAGCGGAAGAGATACTTTCGCCAGTATTGATGTAGATGCAATACAAATAGCCGCTCTAGAGCCTCGTCTGCGACGTTTTCTTGAACCTCTAAGCGGTGAAAGAGGATTTGAAGCAGGTCCTCTTGAGCTGGAGCTTGAATACGAAATTGTCAGCGTACCAGTAGACTTATCCGCAGATTTTGAGCAGTTTGTAGAATTTCAGCCGGAGCTAAAGGTTAGATATCAGACAGAAACAGGAGAAGAGCAGGTAGCAAATGTGGGAGAAGCTCTTTCATTCAATATCCCAGAAAATTTTGAAGATGAGTCTTTGTCTGTTACTGCAACTTATTTTCTTGATAGTTCTTTGCAAAGCCAAGCAAACATTATCTTAAATCCGGGCATCGGTGTCTCCTTTTTGGAAGGGGAGATAGAGTTAGAGGTAGAGGGATCGGATCTTGAGTTTGAATTGCCATATGGACCTCTGGTTGAAGGTAGAGAGTCACTATTTGACATTATAAGTTTGCCCGTCTTCAATGATACTGTTCCTCTTGAGGGCTTTGAAACTTTTGAAGAGACTTTTGAGATTGCCATAGTTGAGGATTTGGAAGCTGCCACCATTGAAGGAAGTAGCTCCGGGACATTTTTAAATCCAGTACCGACATCGGCAGTTTACACTGGTTTTGGCACAGGTAGTATTACTTGGGGCAGTCCGTTTTTCTCTTCTTCAAGTTCTGCAACTTATACTGGGAAAAACTTTTCTGTCATAACCAATGAAATTTTTGAGATTGGTGAATTTTCCTACTCTAATGAATCAATTGCACTGGGAACAGGTATTACCAATGCAACCCTAGAACTTAACGTGCCATTTTCTATTTCTGAGTTGAATATAGAAGACATAATCACTGAAGAGATTCTATTAACTGTAAATGAGACCCCCAATATTGCTGGCGATCCTTTAGCTAGTTCTGATTTCTTTTCTTTTGAGGGAACAACCTTCAGGGTAAACGAAGGCGACTCGGCGACGGCTTCTGTTCTGGCAAGATTTACCCAAAATAGCCCTTTTAACTTGGAAATTATGGGTTTTGGTAGGGTAATTGAAGGTAATGGCTTTATTGCCTCTGAGGGAGAATTACCCTTAAATCCATCCCCAAAACAATCTGTACCAGAACCCTCATCTATTCTTGGTCTATTTATGTTTACAGGTATAGGAATTTTGGTCTCGATAAAATCCTTAAAGAAAATTGAGAAATTAGAGGCAATTGCTAATCACCATTAAACTACGTCAGGTTGTCACCTAGTTTTAGATTAGCAAAAGGAGATCATAGAAATTGATGGTGTGCTTGTTCACCTTCACTCAGCGCAAACTTGGGAAAGTATCGGGTTACTTGGGAAGGGTACTGTTCAAAATGCTCCACGTCATTCTGGATATAGTGCGTATACGCATCGGCGATCGTAAGTTGCTAAATAGCCTTTTTCCACCGCTTGACAAACTTATTAGGAGAATTACGAGATGTCTAAACAATTCTTGAAAACTGAGCTTTTCATAGGCGCACTCATTGGCTTTAACGTCCTTGGTATCTTTTTCTATAGTTTTCACTATAGTGATTTGAGCGATGGCCAGCCATCATCTCCATCCTCAGTCCCCCTTGCTTCCGATCTCATAACCTTTCCAACAGAGCCTATTCTAACCTCTCCAACAGAGCCGATAAGTGTTTCGCAAAATCGAAATCTGCCTTCTAGTACTGTCCTTACCGCGCCTGGTCGTACAGGACTCGGTTCTCTCAATGTTTCTAACGGAACCAGCCGCGATGCCCATATCAAGATTGTCGATCCCCATTCGCTCAAGCTTGTGGCAGCACTGTACGTCAAGTCTAACTCAACCTTTACTCTAAAACAAATTCCTGATGGGGTTTACCAAGTAATATTCGTATCTGGTGAGGATTGGGATTCAAAGACTCAATCGTTCACGAGAAACAGGAGCTTTAAACGATTCGACAACTCTTTCAATTTCGTCACCACGAAGGAAACCAAAGGCAGAAGTATTTATACGCACTATACAATATTTGAGATTACATTGCATCCAGTCTCTCACGGTCATGCTCCGACCAGTGGGATTAACGAACAGGAATTTGACCGCTACTAACTGCTGTTAATTAGCTTTATTGGGACTTTTTACTTTCAGCACAATTATTTCTTTTCTTCTATGAAAAATCAACACGAGCTTGGAAAAATTATTGCCGATCGATATCTGATCCTTGATGCTTTAGGGCAGGGAGCAGTGGGAACGACTTATGTGGCTGAAGACTTACAAACAAAAGAAAAAGTTGCGCTGAAAGTTGCTTCGTTGCATCAACTACAAAACTGGAAGCAGATCGAACATATTGAGACAGAAGCAAAAATTCTATCTCAACTAAATCATCCAGGTATTCCTCAATACCGCGATTATTTTACTGTCGATACTAAAACAGATCGCGCTTTTTATCTCGTCCAACAGCTAGCACCAGGACAATCTCTTGCCAAACTCGTACGACAAGGATGGCGCATTACAGAATCAGAAATAAAAGACATTTCCAGCCAAATTCTGGAAATTCTGATCTATTTGCATAACTTGCAGCCTCCTGTAATTCATCGAGACATCAAACCTGATAACTTGATTCGCAGTAAGGATGGCAAAATTTTCCTCGTGGATTTTGGTGCAGTCCAGCAAACCTATTACTCTACATTAGCGCACGAACATACCGTAGTTGGAACCTACGGCTATATGTCACCAGAACAACTGACTGGTAGAGCGGTTCCTGCAACCGATTTATATGGATTAGGGGCAGTATTAATATATTTACTCACCCATCGTTCTCCCGCAGAATTACCCGAATACGAAACGCTTAAAGTCGATTTTGATTCTCGCGTGCGGATATCTCCTGAATTAGTCCAGTGGGTGGGCAAATTATTAGAGCCAGACTTAGCAGATCGTTTTTCTTCAGCGCGATCCGCTCTATTTAACTTGCACCATCAGCAGGCGATGGTAGTTAAGACAGTAGTTCTAAAACATTGGAAAATTTTTTTGAAGATTGGCATTGCAGCAATTTTTATCGGAACTTTCTTCAGTCAAAAATGGGCCGTTCTCAGTCGCTTAGGCTATCAACCTAAAGGACTGTGTGAAGAAAGTCGAGTTATCAGGGACTATATCCGCCAAAGAGCCGACTTACAAATTCCAGCGCATATTTTTAAACAAACACGAGACTTCAAACCGTCGATCTCAACCTTACCTTTAGTTTCATGTGCCGCGAGAACGGGAGATTATCAGTCTGTAAAATTACTACTTGATCGAGGTGCCGGAGTAAATGCGAGAGACGATGGGGATGAAACCCCGTTATTTGAAGCAGTCCGCTTCGGACGCACAGAAGTAGCCCAACTGCTAATCGAACGAGGGGCCGATCTCAATGCCAAAAATAAATTTGAGGAGACTCCACTGTTTAAAGCAGCTTGTTTCGGTCATATAGATGTCGCTCGATTGTTAATTGCCAAAGGAGCCGATCTAAATGCTCGAAGTAATTTCAGAGGTACTCCATTGCTTCGAGCATTCAATCCATTTAGTTGTAGAAGAACTTTTTCAACTAAAGTCTCGCTTCCCTTAGTTCAATTACTTATCGAAAAAGATGCGGATGTCAACGTTGCGGATTCGATCGGTGAAACTCCATTAGTTAAGGCAATTAATTTAGCAAATTACCAAGGTGTGGAGGTTGTTGAAGTAGTCAAACTAATAATATCTAAGGGGGCTAATGTCAATGTTAGGAATCCCTACAGTGGAGATACGCCTTTGCACAAGGCAGTTCGCGTTTATCCACAAGAGCTGAGTCTAAGTCTCGTCAAGCTACTTATTCTTCAAGGAGCTGATGTGAATGCCAAGAACGATCGCGGTGAAACGCCGTTATCTAATAACAGTACGATAGGACCTCTTCTTGCAGAATTTTTGAAAAACCACGGGGCAAAAGATATTAAATTATTTAAACTTCCTCCCTCAGCAGATCCAATTTTTATTCCCTCAACCCGTCCAATTTATTCACCCCGTCCAAATTATAAATATTACTGTGCTACTTGTTTCATACCCTAAATTTTCTTTTTGCTTGCAGACAAATTATGAATAGTAACATCATTATTGCCAATCGCTACCGAATTCTCCATAAACTGGGTGAAGGTGGGAGCGGCATCACTTATAAAGCTTTAGATTTAACTACTACAAAATATGTAGCTGTAAAAGTTCTTTCTCTCAGGCACATCCAAGAATGGAAACAGATCGAACTATTCGAGCGAGAAGCAAGTATTTTACAACAGTTAGACTATCCCAGCATCCCTAAATATCTGGATTATTTCCAAGTCGATACAGAAAATGATCGCCTCTTTTATATCGTTCGAGAGTTTGCTGTCGGCTACTCTCTAGCAACCCTCGTGGAAGAAAGAAGTTGGCAACCAGATGAAGCAACGGTCAAACAAATTACCATTCAGATTTTAGAAGTGCTTGTTTATCTACAGCAGGAAATTCCGCCTGTAATTCATCGAGATATTAAACCAGAAAACTTGGTTTATCGTTTTGGCAAAAATAAATCTACGGGTACAATATCTTTAATAGATTTTGGCGCAGTTCGGGAAATTTACCACAACACCGTTATTGGCAAAACGATCGTAGGTACTTACGGTTACATGGCTCCAGAACAACTACGAGGACAAGCCTATTTATCTACGGATTTGTATGGCTTAGGAATGACCTTAATCCTTCTGCTAACTGGTCAGTATCCTTCAGAACTGCCACAAAAAAAACTAAAAATAGACTTTCGTGCCTCGGTGCGAGTCTCTAAAGATTTTGGTAATTGGCTTGATCGGCTCGTAGAACCGAATTACAAAAATAGAATACCCTCTGCTGAAGTTGCATTAGAAATTCTAAGGGGACGTAAATCTCTAACTGATACTAAGCTTGAATATGAAAAGCCTACAGACATTCAAACAATCAAAACTAAAAATAAATTAGTTATTACGATTCCCCCTGTTTGCCAGCGCAATCGCTATAACCGAACTATGATCTACCAGACATATGCTTGGTTTGCTTTTTTATGGCTGGCGATCGTTGGTATTTCAGCATCAACCCATCTACTGTGGGGATTACTATATCTATCTTGTCTGTTGATCGAGTTTTTGATAGTTAATGAGCAGTATATTCCCAAAATAAAATATCTCAAACTAGGGTTACTTATTGTATCGATTATTCACTTTTCCTTGAATAACCATTCTGTAGGATTATTTAACTTCTGCTTCTATTTGTTACTTTTTGTAGATACTTTATTTAGAGCGATTAATAAAAAAAAGAGAAATATTTTGCGAATTTTTCTGAGTAAGGCAACTGTTGAAATTAATAAAAATTTTGCCAGAATTAGTTTTGAGTTTTTGTTTTTTAAAATTGACCAAAATCAATTTTCACTAACCGAAATCAAAAAAATAATTGGATTTCAAGGAGTGAGTAGCTACAATTACTTCAAGAAATGTTGGTTGCAACAAGAAATTCATAGTAGTTTTTCTAATTTAATCGAGCTTTTGATATATTCTGACCGGCTATGGCTAAAAAAAGAAATTACTAATTTTCTAAGTACAAGACAAAAATTGTAAGCACTTTAAAAACTGATGTGGTTTGAGAGCGAAATCAGTAAACACGGAACATAGATGGTCTTGACCATTCAAAAACAATATTTTATCAAAACCAAATCTTGGGAAAGTATCGCTTGGTTACAAGCAACTACATCCTAGACAAACTCTATACTTTGCTGTTGATGAAAGTTGGTTATTAAAAAACAGTAGATTTTAAGCAAAAACTGGATAAGCTGATTCAGTTAGGAACTTTGGAACTTGTTTGTGTTGAGGCATAAAATTAGGATTATTGACAATCATTAATTGTCTGATTTTCCTGAACTTGCGACAGTTCAACATTCCAACCGTTTAGATTCCACCAAAGACGGCGTTTTGCTGGTTCTATCCAAAAATCCAAAATTTCTGGTTGACCTTCTTTTAAAGTTAGTTGAGGAAATGAAGGATAATCTACATCATTTTTTTCGGTATATAGTTGATCAAAAAAGTTCATACAAACTTTTAAACCGTCATTAATGCCTAAAATTTCGGTTTCATTTCCCAATAATTTTTCATCATCATAACTAAAAAAACCGTTAAAAGTTTTTCCTTGCAGTGTACCTTCAACAACATTAACTGTAAAAGAATAAACAATAGGTTTAGCTGTAACACTTCTAAATGGTAAAAATATATTGCTTAAAACAATACTAGCAATTAAAGATTTGTAGGAAATAAAACTTTTTAATCTTTGTTTTGAAAAATAACTCATTGTCAGTATTCAGTATTCAGTATTCAGTAGGAGGAATTTAGTTTAAAAAAATAGGAGTGATTACTTTATAAAATGCTAAATTTTTCAGAGTTTTTATGATAATTTCTTGCACTTTTTTCAATTAAAAGAACCCTAAAATTCTTGACAGATAATATTTTATCTTTATTCAGCAAGCCCTAATTAGTTAATCCATGTTTTAAGGCAAAACGTACCAATTCTGTTCTACTACTTGTCCCAGTTTTATTAAATAATCTGCTCACATATTTTTCCACATTTCTAACACTTGTTTCTAATTTTCTCGCTATTTCTTTATTCATTAATCCTTCAGCAACTAGATCTAAAACACTTTGTTCTCGTGGCGTTAAAGTTATGTTAAGATCGCTAGGAGTTTTGACTAAACTAGAGCCTTGACCTAAAATATTTTTAATTTCTTGGATTTCTTGAGTAATTTTTTCCAATTCTCCACTACTAGAATTACTGCTAATTATTGTAGCTCTTCTTGCTAATAAATTTTTAACTATTGCTTCTAATTCTTCAGGCTCAAATGGTTTTGGTAAATAAGCATCACATCCAGATTCGTAGCCTTGAATGCGATCGCTTGTCATTCCTCTAGCTGTTAAAAACACTACAGGTAAACTTTTAAACCTTGCATCTTCTCTTAATTGTTGTAAAAATTGATAGCCATCAATTTGAGGCATCATAATATCAGATATGATCAAATCAGGAGTTTTTTGTTCTAATAATTCCCAGGCTTCTGTAGCATTACTAGCCACTATAACAGATAGTTCCTCATTATCTTCTAAATAAAGCTGAACTGATTCCCTAACTCCGGGTTCATCATCAACTAATAAGATTGTATATTGTTGTATCTGTTCCTGTTCATTGTTGCTCATTTTTATTTATCCTTAATCTAAAGAAATCGCATTTACATCAACAGTTTCTTTTTTCATTTCTGGAGCATCTTGTTCGGCTTTTTGTTTTTTATTTTTTAAAGATTCAACTACTAACTGTGACACTTCACTAAATAATAAACTCACAATTACTAAATCATCTATTTGTCCAGCAATGGGTATAAAATCAGGAGAAATATCAAAGGGACTTAACAAATAAACTAATGTTCCTGTAATTACCCACCAACGATATTTAGGGTTACGAATTGCGTTTCTGTACACATCATAAATTGATTTAATAGAAAATTTCATTGCTTATTCTCCTAATCTAATCTAATTTCAACTATAGCAGCGATCGCTAAATCCTAATTGTATAGGACTTACACATTGACAGAAAATTAAAAATATGTATTCAGATTATTTAGGGTTTGCGCTCAAAAGTTGGCTGGTTAGGGTAAGTATTCAGTATTCGGCTAATCGCTTTTTTCAATCAAAATAACCCTATAAGCTTTGACAGATAATGGTTTTATTTTTATTCAGCAAACCGTATTTAGTGGCAAATGCACAATAAAAACAGTTCCTTCACCTACTTGAGATTGAACTTCAATTTTACCCTGATGAGAAGCAATAATCTGACTACATAAATGTAACCCTAAACCATGGCCAGAACGATTATGCTTTTCTTGACGGAACTTTTCAAAGATTCTTTGTTGATTTTCAGGGGAAATTCCTATTCCTGTATCTCGAACTTCAATTAATATTTCAGAATCACTAGATAATTTTAAGCTAATTTTGATAAAACCTGTATCCGTAAATTTAATAGCATTACTAATTAAATTACTAAAAACTCTTCTTAATTCTAAGCGATCGCCATTAATTTCGTTTACTTTTTCATCGCAATCTAATTTTAAATCTAGTGTTTTTTCTCCCGCTAAAGGTTCTAATTCAGTAATAACTTCTTCAATTAATTCCCTTAAATTAAAAGGAATAAAACTCAGAATTTTTTGGCCAACTTCATAACAATGAACTTCTAACAAATTATTTAACATTTGCAACAAATTATGATTGCTGATCATAATATTTCCTATAGCTTCGTATATTTGGGGAGAAATTTCACCAAAAGCCCCCTGTTGAATTAAAGCTAACATTCGATCTGTTGCCACTAAAGGAGTCCGTAAGTCGTGGGTAAGGCAAGAAACAAAATTTTCCCTTTGATCGATGGTATTCTTAAGACGAAGTAAGGATCTTACCCTAGCTTGCAATTCATCAATTTGAACGGGTTTACGAATAAATTCGTCTGCACCAGCATCTAATCCTTGTACCAGACTAGATTCTTCATGGGCAGTAATCAGTAAAATAGGTATAAAGGGTAAATTGGGGTTTTGTCGAATTCTGCGGGTGACTTCATAACCATCCATTTCAGGCATCATCACATCCAACAAAATTAAATCTGGAAGCGACTTTTCAATTTGTTCTAAGGCTGTAGCACCATTATTGACTGAAACAACTCTATATCCTTGCTGCTCCAAAGCTAGTTTGATGAGGAAAAGGTTATCGGGAATATCATCAACGGCGAGAATATAGTTATTTGAGTCAATTGGATTAACAGACATTTTCAGATTTTATATGATTAAGGTTATATTTTTGGTTGTTATTAACTGTGTATGTTGTGTTAACTTGACGAGGAATTTCTACCCGAAAGACTGAACCTTTATTAAGCTGACTTTCTACAGTAATTTCTCCTTGCATCATCTCTACTAAGGAATAGGTAATCGCTAATCCTAATCCTGTACCTTGGTATTTGCGAGTAATAGTTTGATCTACTTGTCGGAATGCTTCAAAAATATTATCTAAATCCTCTGATGCTATACCAATGCCTGTATCTTCAACTAAAAATTCCACTCGCTCGTGATTTAATTCCCACACTGTTACTTTAATACCACCAATAGAAGTAAATTTAATCGCATTAGATAGAAGGTTTACTAGGATGCGACGACAACAATTTTGATCGTTAATAATAATAGGATTTTCTAACTTAATATCAATTTCTAAGTTAAGATTTTTTTCCATCAATAAAGAACGCAATTCTTCAACACTGACTTGTACTAGAGTAGATAGATTAAATTCTGCTGGATTCAACTCCATTTGATTGGCTTCAATTTTAGAAAAATCTAAAACTTCATTGAGCATTGTCATTAGATTTTGGCTGTTGCTATAAATACGATCCACAATATCTATTTGTGGTGTTGTCAAGGGATCTGGATATTGTCCTAGCAAAATTTGGGAGAATCCCATAATAGCATTCATGGGAGTTCTCAATTCGTGGGAAAGAGTAGCCAAAAACTGGGATTTGAGTCGATAAGCTTGTTGTAACTCTAGATTTTTCAGCTTAATTTGTTGTCTCTGTTTTTTTAGTTCCTGATTTTTTTGTCTGAGGAGTTGATTACTTTCTCGTAGTTTTTGATTAGCCATCTCAGCCTGTTTTTCTGCACGACAAATACGTATTGCTCGCCGCAGAGTTTGATAAAGAAGTTCGGGTGAGATTCTCGACTTAGAGAGATAATCGTAAGCACCTGCTTTCATCATTTCTACGGCAATTTGCTCATCTCCTTGACCAGTTAATACAATCAAAGGAACTTTAATTTCCATAGATTGCAATTCTTTCACTAAGTCTAAGCCATCCATATCAGGCAGACGATAGTCAAGGAAAACACAATCAAAGGTAGTTTTTTGTAAAATTGAGATCGCCGTTTGAGCATTTTCTGCTTGAGTCAATTCCATTTCGATTCCTGCTTTTTTTAAGGCTCGCTGCACTGCCATGCGATCGACTTCATCATCATCAATTAGTAAAATTTTTAATAGGTTGTTCATGTTAAGTCATTTCACACAGAGTCCAATATTTGTTCAAAGTTGCAATTACTTCAGAAAATTTTGAGAAAGTAACAGGCTTAAGAATATAACCAGCTACATTGAGTTCATAGGCTTCTAACTTATCTCTATCTTCATCAGAAGTAGTTAAAATAATAACTGGTATATACTTCAGATTAGGATCGGCTCGTAATTCATGAAGAAATTCTAAGCCATTCATTTTGGGCATATTTAGGTCTAAAAGGATAAGTCGTCGCTGTTGGGGAATTACACTAGGCTGTTCATTTTGAGAACGTAATAAAGACAAGGCTTCTATTCCATTCTCAGCAACAAAAAGAGGATTGGTAATATTATTTTTTTTGAATGCTCGTTTGACATTCATGACATCAACTTCGTCATCCTCTACCAGTAAAATATTAATGATTCCTTTTTCCATTTTTAATTGCTTTAATTAACTGTTCAACTGTTTTTATTACAGTATCAATACCAACACCTTATTAGGTATAAGTTACATATTTTTTTAAAACTTTTATATCTTATAGTTAGATGCAACTTAGGTGAACTAACTATAATAACTCTCGATCAAGAGCAATTCCTAAGCAAACATACACCAAGAATTTCCTAAGAAATTGGTGAAAATACTCTTAGATGAGTTTATTTTGAGTTTTATATATTAATCAGCATAGCTACTTATTTACTTAATAGGCATCTCTCTATAGAAATATATATTTAGGATTTGCTGAATAATTTTTCTGGTTAGGGGTTAGCTTTCATCATTTACCATTTACCAATGTTTAACTCGCGCGTTCCCAAGGTGAGGAAACCTCACCGGGTTCACTCGTCAATGTTCAATGAAAAAACTGACTCCTTTCTCAACCAGTAAATTAAGTGCATGACAGCTTATTATGAGGAGGTATCTTTAGGTTTATAAGTAGAATTAACATATAATTCTTTTAACTGTTTTTGATCGACATGAGATGGTGCATCAGTTAACAAACAACTTGCTTGTTGTGTTTTCGGAAAAGCAATCACATCACGAATCGAATCTTCCCCAGTTAACAACATTACGAAACGATCTAAACCGTAAGCTATACCGCCGTGAGGTGGTGTTCCATATTCAAAAGCTTCAAGGAGAAAACCGAATTTATTGTAGGCTTCTTCCAAGGATAAACCAATAGTTTCAAATACTTTTTCTTGAATTTCCCTTTGATATATCCTCAAACTACCCCCACCTACTTCTACACCATTATAAACTAAATCGTAAGCTTGCGCTCTAGCATTTTTGAGGTCATCTAAATCTTCATAATATGGAGAGGTAAAGGGATGATGTAATGCTTCTAAACGTTTTTCCCCTGCATTCCATTCAAACATAGGAAATTCTGTAATCCAAACCAGATTAATTTTATTTTCGTCAATTAATCCTAATTCTTTTCCTACTACTTGACGCAATCTATCTAAGGATTTATTTACTGTGTCTTTATCCCCTGCACCAAATAATAATAAATCTCCTGCTTTAGCCTGAGTTTTTGTGAGTAATTCTTCTTTTTGAGCGTCGGTGAGATTATCTTTGATCGCACCAATGGTATCTATTTCTCCTTCTTCTCTAACCCGAATATAAGCGATACCTTTTGCACCGGCTGTTACTGCTTCATTAAATAAATCTCCACCGGGTTTGATGCGAACATTAGAAATAGTTTCGTTACCATTAGGAATGGGTAAAACTTTAACAATCCCGCCAGTTTTAATCGCACTAGAAAAGACTTTAAAACCCGAATCTTGAACTATTTCTGAGACTTCAACTAATTCTAAACCAAAACGGGTATCTGGCCGATCTGTGCCATAACGATCCATTGCCTCAGTGTAAGTTAATCGAGGAAAAGGCTGAGAAATATCAATATTTTTAACTTGTTTAAAAATTTGACAAACTAATTTTTCGTTGAGTTCGATAATTTCATTTAAGGACATGAAACTCATTTCCATGTCTAATTGAGTAAATTCTGGTTGTCTATCAGCCCTTAAGTCTTCATCACGAAAACAACGAGCAATTTGATAATATCGATCGAAGCCAGAAACCATCAATAATTGTTTAAATAATTGGGGAGATTGAGGCAAAGCATACCATTCACCCGGATTTACCCTGGAAGGAACAAGATAATCTCTCGCACCCTCTGGAGTTGAACGAGTTAAAATTGGAGTTTCTACTTCAATGAAGTTTTGTTCATTTTCGAGAAAGTTACGAATTGTTTTAACTACTTGATGGCGCAATTGTAAATTTTTGTTCATGCGATCGCGTCTAAGATCGAGATAACGATATTTTAAGCGCAATTCTTCTCTAACCAACTCTTGATCGGCACTAGATACTTGAAAAGGTAGTTGTTTATTAACGCTATTTAAAATTTTAATTTCAGTGGCATAAATTTCTACTGCTCCGGTAGGTATTTTCAAATTAAGAGATTCTTCTGGCCTTTGACTTACAGAACCAATAATCTGAACCACATATTCATTACGTAAAGATTCTGCATCTTGATATGATTCAGGAGTGCGTTGAGGATCGCTTACAATTTGTACTGTACCAATGCGATCGCGCAAATCGATGAAAATTACCCCACCATGATCCCGACGACGATCGACCCAACCACAGATATTAACAGTTTGACCTATATGTTCAGTGCGTAGTTCACCGCAATAATGAGTTCGCATAATCAGTAATTAAAGAATATTTGCAAAAATACAGCGTCTTTTAGATTAGCATAATTAAGGTTATCTCAAGGCTTTGCAAATTTTGGTTTCTCTGTACTTCAATAAAACTTTTGCTTTTTCTGATTATATAAATTTTCCCAATCTATTGTGAATATTTTAATTTTGATTTTTTAGATAAATATTTCATGAACAAAATCAATTAAATTGGACATAGGAGTAGTAAATGAAGGTAAATCATAATTAATATTTTTAGCAATAAAAGAGCGATCAAAAAATTTTAACATTCCTCTTTGCTGCGGATTATTAATTTCATCATAAAAATTTATAGTTGCAAAACAAATTTTTGGTATTTTTTTTACTGAATAAGAAATATCATATTTTTCTTTTACTGAACAATCAGTTGAAGTCGCTATTTCCATTAACAATTTCCATTTATAAGTTTGTGCTGCTCTTTCTCTTAAAGATGTTTTTAATGACAAAATTAAACAATCCTTAAGTTGATTACCTTCTGTCAAAGAGTAAATTACTAAATCACAATCTGGTTTTTGTGTTTCTCCTCCAATATTAATTGTGGCAATATCTTTAAAACCTTTAATTATAGATGGTTGGCTAGTAATAAAAATATCTTCCTGAATATTTCCCAAAATTTTATTCTGAAGAAAAATATAAATTACAGCAAAAGGGAAAGTATTACCAACAACAGTTTTATTAGCTTGTTTTTTATCCTTTATAAAACCTTGATTAATTCTATTATCTAAGATTAAATCTACCTCATTATAAGCTTCAGTAATAATATTATACAATTCATTAAAAACCAATTTGCAAGCTTCATTTTCATCTTCAGCGACTTGGATAAAACTATTTATTCTTGTCAAAGTTGGCTTCATATAATAAGTATTTTCAATTTTCTTAATTTCTTTTTCTTCTTGTTTATTAAGTTGATAAATCATTTAAAATATTCCTAAAGATAATTCTAGCTGTTGAAATTGTTTTGGTTTATTCTGTATAAATCTAGGGTTATTTAATGATTTAACTATTTCTTTTGCTATAGCAATTACAATGGGTACAGCAACTGAATTACCAAATTGTTGATAAGCTCTTGTATCACTAACAGTGATTTTAAAACTATCAGGAAAGCCTTGTAATCTTGCACATTCTCTAGGTGTTAATTTTCTAGGATTTTTGCCTATTTGTGGTATTAGAATTTCCGATCCATCCTTATAATATCTAGCACTTAATGTTCTTGTTTGTCCTTCCAAATTAACTAAACCATAGCCAAAACCATTTCCTTTTGCCTTATGTTTTGCTGCATAATCTTGTAAATATTTCCACAAATGATCGCTTAATGTATATTTACTATCAACTTCTGATTCTAAAATATCTTTGATTTTAGTATTAAGAGGTGTTATTTGTGGAAAATTAAATTCAATTGGTTCTTGAAAACCGACTAAAAAAATTCTTTTTCTGTGTTGTGGCAATAATAAACTCGCATCTATTACTTGATAATAAAGATAATATCCTAGTTCTTCTGTTAAAGTTTTTTCTATGATTTTAAATGTTTTACCTTTATCATGACTGAGAATATTTTTAACATTTTCTAATAAAAAAGCTCTCGGTGATTTATCTTGTAAAATTCTAACTATTTCAAAAAATAATGTTCCTTGGGTAGGATGATTAAAACCATGATTAATTCCTAAAGAATTATGTTTTGTCACACCAGCAATACTAAAGGGCTGACAAGGAAAACCACCAACTAAAATATCATGATCGGGGATATTTTTTGACTCAATTTTTTGTATATCTCCCTCTGGAATTTCTCCAAAGTTATCTTTATAGGTTTGTTGGGAAAACTTATTCCATTCTGAGGAAAAAACACATTCACAATCTAAAGATTCAAAGGCTAATCTAAATCCTCCTATTCCTGCAAATAAATCAATAAAACTTAATTTTTTCAACATTACAATTATATTACTAACCATTAAAGTTATAGAGTGAGCTAAATAACCCACCCTACATTTTAAAGGTTTTAATCCTTAATAAAAGTAAACGATCTAAGCCATCACTAAGTATGTAAGCGAAATTAAATGTAAAATGGTGGGCAATGCCAAAAACTCTATAAGCCTTATTCATAGATTCTCATAAGCATTGCCACCCTACATTTTAACTAAGCTATTACTACTAACCTAATTAACTACCGCCAATACGAGCGACATCTTCAGCATTTTTCTTGAAAGCTGCATCAAGGGCCTCATCACCACTTAATCCGGCTTCCAAGGCTTCTTTAATCGCCTGTAATACCCGTTTGTAATCCCTGGGCATCACTTTGATGAATTTAGGTAACATTTCCTCCCAATTAGCTAAGATTTTATTTCCTTTCTCACTGAGAGTATATTTGACGTGATTCTGAATCATGGTGTGGATAGTATCAATATCTTCAGGTTCGAGGGTTTCAATATCAGCCATTTCCGTATTACAACGAGTTGCAAAATCACCCTTTTCATCGAGAATATAAGCAATTCCACCGCTCATCCCCGCAGCAAAATTACGGCCAGTTTCTCCTAAAATCACGACTTTACCACCAGTCATATATTCGCAACCATGATCGCCTACACCTTCAACTACGGCATTAACCCCAGAGTTACGCACGCAGAAACGCTCGCCAGCTACACCCCGAATATAGGCTTCACCACCAGTGGCACCATAAAAAGCCACATTACCAGTAATAATATTTTCCTCAGCAACAAAAGTGGAAACTTTAGGGGGATAAACAATAATTTTACCGCCGCTTAAACCCTTACCTAAATAATCATTAGCATCCCCTTCTAACTCTAAAGTTACGCCTTTAGGGACAAATGCGCCTAAACTTTGACCCGCACTACCTTGGAAATGCAAATGTACTGTATCTTCTGGTAATCCTTCCCAATGACGTTTGGTAATCTCATTACCTAAAATTGTGCCAACTACCCGATTAATATTAGTAATCGGTAAAGTAGCTTTTATCTTCTCGCCTTTTTCGATCGCAGGTTTACATAAATCTAGCAAAACCTTCATATCCATAGATTTTTCTAAACCGTGATCTTGGGGAATCTGACAATAACGGCCAACTTCAGGGCCAACTTCAGGTTGATAGAGAATCTTAGAAAGGTCAATTCCCTTAGCTTTCCAGTGATCCACCGCTTTCTTGACTTCTAAAACATCGGTTCTCCCTACCATTTCATTTACAGTGCGGAAGCCCAATTCTGCCATAATTTCCCGTAATTCAGTGGCAATAAACCTCATGAAATTAGCAGCATATTCAGGATCGCCCGTGAATTTCGCCCGTAATTCGGGGTTTTGTGTGGCAATTCCCACAGGACAAGTATTTTTATGGCAAACTCGCATCATAATGCAGCCTAAAGTCACCAAGGGAGCAGTAGAAAAACCAAATTCCTCTGCACCTAATAAAGCTGCGATCGCAATATCCCTACCAGTTTTCATTTGCCCGTCAGTCTCAACCACAATCCGACTACGTAGGTTATTTAAAACTAAAGTCTGATGGGTTTCCGCTAAACCTAACTCCCAAGGCAATCCTGCGTGTTTAATGGAAGTTTGAGGGGATGCACCTGTACCTCCGTCAAAACCAGAAATCAGCACCACATCAGCGTGAGCCTTAGCTACTCCGGCCGCAATTGTACCTACTCCCACCTCTGAAACTAATTTAACATTAACCCGTGCCTCTCGATTAGCGTTTTTAAGGTCATGGATTAACTCAGCTAAATCTTCAATGGAGTAAATATCGTGGTGGGGAGGAGGTGAAATTAAACCAACTCCGGGGGTAGAATGGCGCACCTTGGCAATCCAAGGATAAACTTTTAATCCGGGTAATTGCCCACCTTCTCCGGGTTTTGCACCCTGAGCCATTTTAATCTGAATTTCTTTAGCTTTAGAAAGATATAAACTGGTGACACCAAAACGCCCTGAAGCTACCTGTTTAATGGCACTATTTTTAGAATCACCCTTTTCATTAGTCCAAGTATAACGTTCTGGATCTTCCCCTCCTTCTCCTGTATTGGATTTTCCGCCAATTCTGTTCATGGCAATGGCTAAAGATTCGTGGGCTTCCTTGGAAATTGAACCGTAACTCATCGCTCCGGTTTTAAAGCGTTTCATAATCGCTTCAATGGGTTCAACTTCTTCTAAAGGAATAGATTCCCGTTTTTTAAAGTCTAATAAACCACGCAAGGTGAATTTTTGCTGACTTTGTTCGTTAATTTCAGCAGCGTAGGTTTTATAAAGTTCATAATCGCCTAATTGGGTTGCTTTTTGGAGATTATGAATTGCTTGTGGACTCAGAAGATGTTTTTCTCCATCCTTGCGCCATTGATATTCACCCCCTGCCTCCAAGGTAGGAATAGCTTCACCTCTCTCTGCAAAACCACTATGATGGCGTAAGATAGCTTCTTTAGCAATAACCTCTAAATCCGAACCTTCAATTCTTGAAGCAGTCCAACTAAAATATTTATCAATTACCGCTTTATTTAAGCCGATGGCCTCAAAAATCTGGGCTCCTCGGTAACTTTGTAGGGTGGAAATACCAATCTTAGAAGCAATTTTAATTACTCCTTTAGTTACGGCCTTAATATAATTTTTGCAAGCAGTTTTATGATCCACACCTACTAACAAACCTTCCGCAATCATTTGATCGAAGGTTTCAAAAGCCAAATAAGGATTAATCGCACCGCAACCATAACCGATTAAAACGGCAAAATGATGAACTTCTCTGGGTTCTCCTGATTCTAAAACAATCCCAATACGGGTGCGAGTACCGGTTCTAATTAAATGGTGATGCAATCCTGCTACTGCCAAGAGGGCGGGGATTGGTGCATTATCTTTATCCATGCTGCGATCGCTCAGGATAATAATGCTACACCCATCTTCAATTGCTGCGTCAGCTTGATTAAAAATTGATTCTAAAGCACTTTCTAAGCCTTTTACTTCATCTTTAGGGTTAAATAGGATTGGTAGAGTAATAGTCTTAAATTCTTGTTGATTTTTGATTTTAGCAAATTCAGCGTTGGTGAGAATTGGCGTTTTAAGTTCTAAAAGATGGCAACTTTCAGGACTAGGTTCGAGTAAATTGCGCTCTGAACCAATGGTTGTAACTGCCGAAGTAATAATTGCTTCACGAATGGAATCAATGGGAGGATTAGTTACTTGAGCAAATAATTGTTGGAAATAGTCATATAGAAGTTTAGGACGGTTAGAAAGCACGGCTAAAGGTGTATCCGTACCCATTGCACCTACTGCCTCTACTCCATTTTGTCCCATGGGACTTAAAAGAATCCGTAATTCTTCAAAGGTATAGCCAAAAGCTTTTTGACGTTGAGTGACGGTTTCGAGATTGCTTCGAGTTACCTCACTTGCATCGGGTAAATCTTCTAATTCAACGAGATATTTATCTAACCATTCTTGATAGGGCTTTTCTGTGGCAATTTTCGCTTTAATCTCTTCATCAGCAATAATTCGCCCTTTCTTCATGTCAACCAAAAACATTCTACCGGGTTGTAGGCGACCTTTAAAAGCCACTCTTTCTGGTTCGATGGGCAAAACTCCCGCTTCTGAAGCCATGATAACTAGGTCATCTTTAGTAACGTAATAACGGGAAGGACGTAAACCGTTACGATCTAAAACTGCACCCATCATCGTACCATCGGTAAAGGCTATACTTGCAGGGCCATCCCAAGGTTCGATTAAGCAGGAATGATATTTATAAAAGGCTTTTTTATCTGGACTCATGGACTCATGGCCAGTCCAAGGCTCTGGTACCATCATCATTACAGCATGGGGAAGAGATCGCCCCGAAAGGGTCAATAATTCTAAGGCGTTATCAAAAATACCGGAGTCACTACCGCCAATGTTGATGGTGTATTGAATTTTTTGCATATCTTCCCCGAATAGCTCCGACTCGAACAAAGACTGACGAGCGTGCATCCAGTTGATATTACCTCGCATGGTATTGATTTCGCCGTTATGAGCGATGTAGCGGTAGGGATGAGAGCGTTCCCAACTAGGGAAGGTATTGGTACTGAAGCGAGAGTGTACCAAAGCTAAGGCACTTTCCATATCGCGATCGTTAAGATCGGGATAATACTGCCCTACCTGCACTGGCATCAGCATTCCTTTATAAATTATAGTACGGCTAGAAATACTAGAAGCATACCAAAATTTATCTTCACCTACTCGATGAATGGCTGCATGGGTACGTTTTCTAATTACATATAGTTTGCGCTCAAAAGCTAAGTCATCTTTTAAACTGGGATTGCGCTCGATGAACACTTGCTGCATAAAGGGTTCACTGGCTTTGGCCGTATTTCCCAAAGATGAATTATCGGTAGGGACATCTCGCCAACCCAGAACTTTTTGACCTTCTTCTGCTACTATTTCCGCAAAAATTCTCCGTGCTTGCTGTCGTTTTTCTGGATCAGGTGAACCATAAATCATTCCTACCCCATATTGTCCGGGTTCTGGTAAGCTAATATTGGCAGCCGTAGCGACTTTTGTCATGAATTTATGGGGAACTTGCATTAAAATTCCCGCACCATCACCAGTATTGGGTTCGCAACCACAAGCTCCTCGGTGGTTGAGATTTATTAAAATAGTTAAAGCTTGTTGGATGATGTCATGGGATTTTTTTCCTTTTTGATGAACTATAAAGCCAACACCACAAGCATCATGTTCAAAAGCTGGATCGTACAAGCCTTGTTTTTCTGGTATCTGATTATGATTCATAGTTTATGTGTGAGTTATTTTGTATTGAAGTAGGTATATGCTCGAATATAGATAACCGTTTAAGTCCGTAACCTAGATTTCGTCTTGACTATGCCATTAGCCGACTCAAGTAATTAGGCTGAAAAGAAGTATTCGTTCAATCATCTGGATTACTAAGAATAGTTAGTATTTAGCTAGTTTAGGAATTATATCAATTTATTTACGTTCCGTCTCTAGGTTGACTAGCAGTTTAATAATGTTTTCATAACTATTTGTTATGAAACATCAACAATAATCAAAAAATACTTGAAATTAGAATAAATGTTCAGTAAAGTGAAAAATAGCCTATTTTTTTCTTAAAAATAATTATGGATGCACTAATTATTTGTATAACTAGATATATTCTTATTTCTTTTATTTCTTATTTAGTTGGACGTGCTTTGATGGAACCAAGTAAAAAATTACGTATTTTTTTATTTTTCCTAGCAACTTTGATTATTTGTATTTTTTTCCGAGAGCAAGCAGCTAATATATACACTGTCCTTACCATCGGATTATTATTTAAGCCTTTACAAGAATCTTGGCATAAGGGTTTATATGCTCTAAGTGTGTTTGTTGCCTTAATTACTTTCTCCTCCCTTGGGATTTTATTTTATCCAATTGATTTAGTCGGTAGAGTCGTATTAATCGCATTAGTTTTTATATGCTTCCTATTGATTCAATACAATGGTTTTGTAAACGATTTTATTGCCAAATTAATAAGATTTTCTGTTTAAATCATAGAAAAAATATAGACAGATAATATAGCTTATAATCAAAAACTATATTCATTTCAAAATCGATACATATCAATGTTTGTGAACTCTAAGCGTGATTGCCCTTCTAATTCCTTACCATTAGCTAAAATAAACAATAATTAGTTCAATCCGGCGATCACCCAATTATTAGACTTTAATAAGTTATGATTGAAGTATCCAAAATCATGTTCAATATCGGTATAGTTATATAATTTCTTTGGAGCAAAATTTTGATTAGAGCAATTAAACACAAAGGTATTGTTGGTAAAGAAGGAAAAATAGAAATAGCTTTAACAGAACTTCAAGAAGGAACAGAAGTAGAAGTTATTGTCCTAGTTGATGTTGATGAAATGGATACAACAGAATATCTGCTTTCTACAAAAAATAATCGCCAAGAACTATTACAAGCTATAGAAAGAGTAGAAAAACGAGAAAATCTTGTCAAGATTAGTCCACAGGAATGGCATGAGAAATATAGTTTTTGACCAAAAAGCTTTTGAGCAATTTAATCAGTGGGCTACCGAAAATAAGAAGCTTTATCAAAAAATAGTAGAATTAATTAATGATATTCTTCGTCATCCTTTCTCTGGACTTGGTAAACCAGAACCATTAAAGCACGATCTTAAAGGTTATTGGTCGAGAAGAATTAATGACGAACATCGTTTAGTTTATAAAGTTACGAATACAGAAATTATCATTATTAATTGCAAATTTCACTATGATTAACTAATGTATGATTTATTCATTATTAACATACTTAGATATCTTTATAGCGAATTCTTCATGAAACCAATCAACCAATATATACGTTATAGTCGCTAAACCAATTAGTTTTTCTAATTCTAAATTATTCTTAAATTTTATACTGGAAAATGAATCAAGGAAATCAATAAGTTGAATATTATGAGGTTTATATCTTTCAATACACCCTAAATCCGTAGCTTCAATGGTACTTTCACAATCACCTGTACTAATAATATTAGCAATAATCTTTTCAGTGTTGCGCTCCCAAACTACACCCCAAAATCCGTCATTACTGTCTGCATCTCCTTCATTAACCACCATACGCAATTCTATTTTCTGATTATCTATTCCCACTAGATTGAAATCAAACCAATAATATTTACCAAGATTGTTACGAGCATAATATTCGGCAACATTATTACGTTTTTTTCTATTATGAGTAGGAATATCGGTAGGATATTCAGGATAAGCAGAAGTTTTACAAGTACCTAGAAATTTAATAGGATAAAGAGGAGTTAACATTTGCCTTATTGCTAACGCTTCTTGTTCGCCAAATTCTTCTATCCAATTTGGTATTTGTTCTATTAAATTATTTCCTATTGGTGTTAATTTATTTAGACAAGCTGGCCACATAATTACTGATTAATTTTTTAATTTATAACTTGAGTGTAAATTTTAAAGTAGTTATTTTTTTACTTTACACGATAAATTAAGTCTATTTACGGAGTGATCTAATTTCAATTTAGGTTAAAATTAGATTAAGAAACAATTAAGCAAGAATAAACTATTAATTTATATTTTAGGTAAAAATGGACAAAAATGACTTTATTTACGGAAAAAACAGTTATCGTGGTTATTTTCAACCAAATACTTTAGCCTTTAATCATAATTTACAGGAATTTGCCACTAAAATATCCTATATTTCTTCATTGCATACAGGTGGCAGATTAACTTCTGAGGAAGCCTACGATCAAATTAATCAGTTATGGAAAGAGTTAAAGCAAAGCAAGCAAGGATTAAAGTTGTGATAGCTGGATAGTTTGGATAAGAATACAGAATCTAGAACTCCCAAAATCTAAAGTTCTGGTTTTTTCTTTTGGCAACCGTTTTTTAAACTCGCATATCTTTCATTAATGTTTTTTTGGCTTGTGTCTGGAGTATGTTCTTTTTTTACGATACTCATATCTTTCCTGATGGCTCATCTTGTCATTTGTGCAAACAGTAAATACATCGTCGGAGGTTTCGAGCCATGCGTCATCATTAAAAACTTCTTGGGATACCGTATTTGTCTGCAATTCTTTGACAGAATTCTTGGGCTGATGATTTTGAAAACTTAAAAGCATATCCATCTTCTCCAGGGGCTATAGTTGTCCATCCAATTTCTTCCATCTTAACTTTATCTCGATAATAATCAATAGCATCTTCCACGGCATCAAGTTCAACTATTGATCCTGATGAATTGCCTTGACAATATGACAAAGTAATCATAGTAGCATACCAAATCAGCCAAAAACCTATTGGTGTGATTGATCTGCCTTGTTTTTTTGCACACTCTATATGTAATATTTCTAGATATTCAGCTATATTATTGATAGGAGGATATGGATAAAGAGCAAAATGAATTAAGCCTAGAATTCTTCCCCGAAAAGTTAATTTAACCATACATTCGCAGTCCCAATCTGCACCATACCAGAATTTTTGCCAATCATTAATATCCAAAGACAGAATATCTTCTTCTTGGCATGGGTTTAAACAAGCAACAGTTTTATTGCCACCTTGCATATTAATGACATTAACGTGACACTTTGGAATTTGTTGCGGCTTACTCATGAAGTATTTGGTAAAAAATTCTAATTTATCTCATCTTTATTTATTCAGTAATTTTAATTCAAATATTAATGTTTAAATATAATTGTTTGTTATTTTCTAAATCTCTTTGATCTTGATTCTGTGTCCTGGATTACAATAAAGATAACTAATACTCGTTGGGAAGCAGATTTAATGGAGCAACTGTTAACCGCCCATGATATACCTAGTAGAGTGATTGATATAGGTATTGGCTTTTATTTTGGCCAGGGAAATCAAGCAGTTTTACAGGTACGTTCAAAGGATAAATGGACTGCTCTGTTACTGTTAAGCACTCCGGAAAATAGTTAAAATTACAATATAAATTAGTTTAAAATGTCCCTATTAGATTGGTTTGCAAATCGGCAAAAAACAGAACCCCAAATTCAAGCACAACAAGAAAGAGAAATAGCTGATGGTTTATGGACTAAGTGTTCGGCTTGTGGAACTTTAGCTTATACTAAAGACTTACAAGCTAATCAGTTAGTTTGTGCTGAATGTGGTTATCATAATATTGTTCATGGTGAGGAAAGGATTGCACAACTTATCGATTCCAATACTTGGAAACCATTAAACGATCATTTAACACCACTAGATCCTCTTAAATTTCGCGATCGCAAATCATACAGTAATCGTATTAAAGATACCCAAGAGAAAACTGGTTTGAAAGATGCCGTAGAAACGGGAATCGGTTTGTTAGATGAACTTCCCATTGCTTTAGCTGTAATGGATTTTCGCTTTATGGGAGGTAGTATGGGTTCTGTAGTTGGTGAAAAAATCTGCCGACTCATTGAATATGCTACTCAAGAGGGTTTACCTGTGATTATCTGTTGTGCTTCTGGGGGTGCAAGAATGCAGGAAGGGATGTTGAGTTTAATGCAAATGGCTAAAATTTCAGGCGCATTAGAAAGACATAAGGAAGCCAAATTACTTTATATTCCCGTATTAACCCATCCCACCACCGGGGGAGTTACAGCTAGTTTTGCCATGTTAGGTGACATTATTATTGCTGAACCTAAAGCTACTATTGCTTTTGCTGGACGTAGAGTTATTGAACAAACTTTAAGGGAAAAATTACCAGAAGGTTTCCAAACTTCTGAATATTTGTTACAACATGGTTTTGTAGATGCGATAGTGCCTCGGACTCAGCTTAAGAAACATTTAGCTCAGTTAATTAGTTTGCATCAACCTTTTTATCCTCTGGTTGCAGAGGTTAATAGTAAAAATCAGCATCACATCGTTTAAAGAAATTTTGGCGTTGCTGAATTGAGATATGATTCCGCCTCCCAACCCCCAAACTTGGGGGAGCAAAGATAACTTCAAGTTCCCTATCCCCCCTTCGACATTGCTCACTTCGGCGTTGCTCAGTGTAAACAGGGCTAGGGGGGCAAAAACTGTTGTAATTAAAAATACTAAAACTCAAATTAATTCTAAATTCTAAATTTCTAAGACGGTTTTATATGATATCAAATCCGGTTAAATGAACATAGTATAATTACTGAAGTTTAGACGCTTA
>CAYPSO010000027.1:0-23372 GCA_964413275.1 uncultured bacterium
ATCGCCCCAAAAAAATTATCCTTTATGTTGCTTAAAGCTTATATAATTATTTTCTCGGTTGTATAAATGACAAGAATCACTGATTTGTTTCATTAAAGACCAAGAAAATTTGCGCTCAACCAAATATTCTCCCCAGTTTTGCTGAAGACTAGCATGAGCCTTACGTAAATTGTACCAAGGAATACCCGTAGAAATGTGATGGGGAACATGAACATTAATATCATGACAGAGAAACTCAACCCACCGAGGATAATCGCAATGTACCGTACCACATAACTGAGCTTCTGCTTCATTCCATTCTGCTGCTGGTTTAAAGGGAATTTCAGGAATAGTATGATGCACAATGGTAAAGGTACTCATCCAAAAGTGATAAACCAACCAAGGAAGTAACCAAAATTTAACAAAACCAAAAATTCCGGTAAACCATAGTAAGGTAGGAAAACCTACAGCAGCGCCGATTAAGACAACTAGAACAGAAAATCTAACTTGTTGTCTTTCTTTGCCTTCAAAATTATTCCAATCAAAATGAATATTAAACCAATGACCAATTGAACCTATCCACCAAAAACGGCCTCTGATTATTTTATAAACCCATTGTAAAGTAGGAGAAAGGGTATCATAAACCAATGGTGTAAAAGGATCCCAAGCGTTATCAACTTCTAATTTATTGGTATGTTTGTGGTGATAATTGTGGAGAATTCGCCAAGCATGAAAAGGATATATTAAAGGTAAAAATGCTAAATGGCCTACTAAATCATTAATCCAATTACGATTAGAAAATGAACGATGGCCGCAATCATGACCAATGACGAAAAAACCAGTTAAGGCTGTACCAAGGAAAACCCAGGCGACAGGCAACAAAAACCAAGGAGCAACAGCTACTCCCCAGTATCCTAAGCCTACGAGTAAAACGTTAATGGCAACTTTTGTCCAAGCCTTACGGGGATTTTTAATAAACACCTCTTGGGGGAGGGTTTTCAGAATATCTCTTAGAGTAAAGGGAAAATTATTTTCCGGTGAGCCTAAGCTTTGAGGTTTGACTGTTGATGCTGTCATGAATAAATATTTGTTCTCTAATGGTTATTTATGTCAAAAGTTTTTTATTTTGCACAAAAAAAATCATTCTAGCTACGGGTTAGTCGAAGATAGTGCTGATTTATTGACTTTAAAGTTGTTTTGATTCAGTAAAAACTGAACTTAATAAACCTTAACATTTTATATCATAAATTTCCGGCTCTTAATCAATATTTTTACAATTTTGGTATATTCTCAACCATAACTTTGTTATGGTTTAATTTAGAGAGTCATTATTGGCTTTACTTTAAAAATCTCAAACTTCTTGGGAGCGTGTTTTACAATTATTCAGTTAGCATATAATTTTTATTTTCATTTTATTTATGAATATTGAAGCTTTTAAGGAGCTTTTCCCCATTTTTAGCTCGGCTAGTCCAGAAACCTTAGAATCTCTGCTATCGACTGCCATAGAAAATGAATATGGGCAAGATAAAACCATTATTCTTGAAGATTCTTGGGGAAACGCTATTTATTTTATTATTTCTGGTTGGGTCAAAGTTAGGAGATTATTAGAAGATAGTTCCATGACTTTGGCAGTTTTAGGCAAGGGTGACTTTTTTGGAGAAATAGCTATTCTCGACGAATTACCTCGCTCTACTGATGTTGTTTCCATGTCTCAAGTCCGTTTGTTAAGTATTTCTGCCTCTGATTTTGTTAACGCTTTATTTGAGGATAGTAATCTTCAACATAGACTATTACAATTAATGGCAACACGCATTAGGCACATTAATGTACGTTTTCAAATTAGAAATCATCCACCTGCTATTAAATTGGTGAGATTTTTGGTAACTATTGCCGAAAATTATGGTAATCGCTATGAGGAAGGCATAGAAATTTTTAAAATACCAGATCAAGACTTAGCTGATGTTGCTGATATATCAATGGAAGAAACTCAAAAGATCATGGAAAAATTAACTAAAAATCAATGGATAAATATTAATTCAAATAATAATTGCATAAAATTAGTCAACTTTAAACAATTAGTTAATTTAGCTAATAAGATTTAAGTTAAGGTTTCAAATAATTAAATTACTTGTTAGAAGAGTAGTCAGTAGTCAGTAGTCAGTAGAAGTAGAAGTAGTTGAAATTTAATTGTCTAACAAAATGATATTAACTTCTAATGCTTCTTGGCTTATAATACTCTTAAAATTTTCTAAATCTAGTCAAAATATTATCTTAATATCCTATATGCTTAATATCTCCTATCAGGTAGCGATGTCTAACCCAGCATCTCATCTTTTTGAAGTAACTTTAGAAATTAGTAATTGGCAAGCTCCTATATTAGATTTGAAAATGCCTGTTTGGACTCCTGGCTCTTATTTGGTTAGGGAATATTCCCGTCATCTTCAAGATTTTTCTGCTAATGATACAACAAATAAAAAACAATTATTTTTTGAAAAAAACGCTAAAAATCACTGGAGAATAATTACTAATTCCAGTAAAAATATAACAATTAATTACAAAATTTATGCCAATGAATTAACGGTGAGGACTAATCATTTAGATACAACTCATGGTTATTTTAATGGTGCAGCTTTATTTTTGTATATTCCTAATCATGAAAATTTACCTACTGAAATCAAAATTATACCGCCTCGCAATAATTGGAAAATTACAACACCTTTACCCAAAGTTGAGCAGAAAGAAAATACTTTTTTAGCTCAAGATTTAGATACATTAATAGACAGTCCTTTTGAAATTGGTCTTCATGAAATTTATGAATTTACCGTAGAAAATAAACCTCATAAACTCGCTGTTTGGGGACTAGGCAATGCAGATATTGAAGAAATTATTGAAGATACTAAAAAAATTATAGAAACTGAATCAGAATTGTATAATGGTCTTCCCTATGAAAATTATTTGTTTATACTACATTTAACTGGAAGTGGATTTGGCGGTTTAGAACATAAAAATTCATGTTCTTTAATTTATCCTCGTTTTGGCTTTAACAATCAGGAAAAATATCACCGTTTTCTTCAATTAGTTGCCCACGAATTTTTTCACCTTTGGAATGTTAAAAGAATACGCCCTAAAGCCTTAGAAAAATTTGATTATGAACAAGAAAATTATACTACTTCTTTATGGTTTTCAGAAGGAACTACCAGCTATTATGATTTATTATTGCCTTTAAGAGCAGGTATTTACGATCGCAAAGTATTTTTGCACAATTTAAGTCAAGAAATTACTAAATATTTAACTATTCCGGGGCGCAAAATCCAACCCTTAGCAGAATCTAGTTTTGATGCTTGGATAAAACTTTATCGTCGAGATGCCAATAGTGATAATAATCAAATATCCTATTATTTAAAAGGAGAATTAGTTTCTTTATTGTTGGACTTATTAATTCGTAATCTTCATAATAATAAACGCTCCCTTGATGATGTCATGCGTCAAATGTGGCAGGATTTTGGTAAAGAAGAAAAAGGTTTTACCCCCGAACAATTAAGGCAAGTAATTGAAAATGTAGCTGAGACAGACTTAGATGACTTTTTCCATCTTTGTTTAGAAACTACTGAAGATTTACCCCTTAATGAATATCTCGAACCTTTTGGTTTAAAAATTAATCCAATTAAGGAACATATTCCCTATTTAGGTTTAAAAGTAGCCACAGAAAATAGTAGAGAAATTATTAAATTTGTCGCCTCAGATTCCCCTGCCTATTTAGTAGGAATTGATGCCGGAGATGAATTACTTGCTATTGATGGAATACGGTTAAATTCTCAACAATTAAATGAACGCTTGCAGGATTACCAAGCTGAAGATTTAATGGAGATAACTGTATTCCATGAAGATGAATTAAGAGATTTTACTGTTAAATTAGCATCTCCTCAACCTAGTCGTTATCATTTAGTTCAAATTAAAAATCCGAAGGATATTCAAAAAGAAAATCTATCTGCTTGGTTAAATGATAGTAAATGTTAAGGATGATTACAATTGATTTAATTTGTAGTAGTAAATAACCAAAATACCTTATAATGAAAGTTTTGTTAATTAAATAATTATTCCTAGGTTTAAAGATGAACGATTTTTTACCTTTAGCTTATTTTCGCAATCAATTCCTACCTTTTGAACAAGCAACCATATCCATTGCTACCCACGCTTTACATTATGGCACAGGAGCTTTTGGCGGTTTGCGAGGTATTCCTAATCCTGAAAATTCTGGACAAGTATTATTATTTAGATTAGATCGTCACTGTCAAAGATTAAGCAATAGTTCTAAGTATTTACATTATGATTTACCTGCGGATAAAATAAAGACAATTATTATAGATTTTGTTAAAAAAAATAAACCAAAAAAATCATTTTATATTAGACCTTTTGTCTATACTTCAGATTTAGGAATTGCCCCAAGATTACATAAAATTGAAAAAGATTTCTTTGTGTATGGTTTGGAATTAGGCGATTATTTATCTCCCGATGGCATTAATTGTAGAATTAGTTCTTGGGGAAGGCAGGAAGACAAAAGTTTTCCTTTAAGAGGTAAAATTAGTGGTGCTTATATTACTTCTGCTTTAGCCAAAACAGAAGCAGTGGAATCTGGCTTTGATGAAGCGATTTTAATGAATTCTCAAGGCAAGGTTTGTGAGGCTTCAGGAATGAATATATTTTTAGTTAGAAATGGTAAATTAATTACTCCCGGATTAGATCAAGATATTTTAGAAGGAATTACTAGAGATAGTGTTTTAACTATTGCTAAAGATATGGGTATTGAAACTGTGGAAAGGCCTGTTGATAAGTCTGAACTTTTTATTGCTGATGAAGTATTTTTATGTGGTACAGCAGCTAAAATTACTCCGATAAAAAGGATAGAAAATTATCATTTACCGATGAAAAAACCCATGACAGATAAATTAAAAGACAAAATAACAGCAATTACCGAAAATAAAGATAAAGATTATCAAGATTGGGTTGAGATTATTGATTTATAATAAATTTTTACTTTGTTGATATAACTTCTTTAGAGTTAAGGGAGAAATTCTTAAAAAATAACCGATAATAATTAACTGATTTATTACAGTTGTTTTCCAGATTCCTAATTTCTCCCAACGTCTGGGTGAGGTTATTACTTTAACGGGAATAATGCTAATTTTCCCCTGTTTTTTTAACTGTCTCATTAATTCAAAATCCTCCATAATCGGTAAGTTAGGAAAACCTCCAATTTCTTGAAAAGTTGAAGCTTTTAAAAAAATAGCTTGATCTCCGTAGGGAAGTGAGAAAAAATGCGATCGCCAATTTACTAACCTTTCAAGTAAACGAAACATTTTGTCATTACAATTAATTCCTAACTCAAAAGCTCCGGCAATAGTATCAGGATTAGCTAAGTATTGGTATATTAAACTATTAAAATTAGTAGGTAAAATAGTATCTCCATGAAGAAATAAAAATACATCTCCGGTAGCTAATTGAGCCGCAAAATTCATTTGATTAGCACGCCCCGGATTAGGAGAAATTATAACTTTAATTCCCAGAGACGAAACTATTTCAACTGTATTATCCGTACTACCGCCATCAACTACAATAATTTCTATCTCAGAATCACTTTTAATAGTTGATAAAGTTTTTTCAATGATAGCTGCTTCATTAAAAGTGGGTATGATTATGCTAGTTCTTATCATTATCAATAACTCAAAATATTAATTAATTAATCAAAATTAATTTATAAAAAAATGACCTATAGTTTAAGAATAGCTGACTTACCTCCTAGCGAACGTCCCCGTGAAAGATTATTAACTTATGGTGCTAAAATATTAACAACTGCTGAACTAATCGCCATTTTATTAGGTACAGGACAAGGCCCGGGAAAACTTTCTGCGGTTGGTTTAGGACATTTTATTTTAAACCAATTAAGTCAAGATAAACGAGATCCTTTGGATATTTTGCGGGATATTTCACCTCAAGAATTGATGAATATTCCGGGTATAGGCCCGGCTAAAGCAACTACAATTATTGCTGGAGTAGAATTAGGTAAAAGAACTTTTCAGTTTCGCCCCTATGAAAAAGCAGTAATGGATAATCCTGATGCGGCGGCGGCGGCTTTAAGTCATGATTTAATGTGGCAAAATCAAGAAAGATTTGCGGTTTTATTATTAGATAACAAAAACTGTTTAATCGGGACAAAAGTTATCAGCATCGGCACAGCCAATGAAACCTGCGCTCATCCCCGCGATATATTTAGAGAGGTGATAAAACAAGGAGCAATCAAGTTAATTATTGCCCATAATCACCCTTCAGGAAATACTGAGCCTAGCCAAGAAGATATTTTATTAACGGAGAAACTTTTACAAGGGGCGCAATTTTTACATATTCCTATTTTAGATCATTTAATCTTAGGTAATGGCGATTATCAAAGTTTGTATCAAACTACTAATTTGTGGGATAAATATCCTCAGAATGAGTAAAAGAGGGATTAGAGAGAAGATAGTTTATTTAAAAGCTAGTCTGATGATATTACTTTATTTATAGATAAACGATCGCATTTAGATAATTGTTAAGCAAGATTAAACTGTACAATCCTTTACTAACATATTTTCATTATTAATTAATAATATTCAGCAATTTGTATTAAGCAGATATAATCAATCAGCCAAATTAACTAAAAATTAGGTGAAATTGCGGATACTTAAGTAAAGATTTAGTAAAGTTAATGACAAGAAAAGGACTAAAAGTTTAGAATTTAATCATTGCATTTTAAGATTATCAATGAAAAAATTACTAGCAATGGTTGCAGGAACTTTTAGTACCGTGCTACCAATTTTGTCTATGCCAGCTATGGCTGCAAGTTTTGATTTTGATCAAGTTTTTGCTTTTGGAACTAGTATTTCTGATTCTGGGAATTTTAACAATATTTTCAAAAATCTTACTAGAGTAGATTTTCTGCCCGAACCAATTTATGATGATGGTAGATTTTCCAATGGATACAACTGGGTAGATTATATAGCAGAAGATTTAGGTTTAAATCTTACTCTTTCAACGGAATTAACTAGCCCTGCTATTCCTACTGATGGCATTAACTTTGCCATAGGAGGAGCAAAAACTGATCATACTCATATTTCTGGCATACCCGGATTACCCGGAATACAGCAGCAAATAGATACTTTTAATACTTTGCTTGGTGGAGGAACAATTAATAATCCTCAAGCTCTTGCTATTATTGAAGGAGGAAGTAATGATTTTCTTGGTGGACAATTAGATCCTAATGTGCCGGCAGATAAATTATCAGAGCATATTGAAGATTTAATAGATGCTGGTTTAACCAATATTTTAGTGGCTAATATGCCAGATTTGGGTCAAACTCCTTTAGGATTAAGTTTACCATTTCCTCTGTCTGATGGTTTAACTCAATTATCTATGGGATTTAATTTTCTTTTAGATCAAAAACTTGATTTGTTAGAACAGGAAAATCCCGATGTTAACTTCTATCGTTTTGATTTCTATGATTTCTTTAAGGATTTGCGTACTAATCCGACTCAATATGGTTTCACAAATATAACTGAGGGATGTACTAATATTAATCCACAATTATTACCAGATATATCTTATCTTGAATATCAGACTGGTTGTAGTGACAATATAGCAGATCAAGATAAATTTGTATTTTTGGATAATCAACATCCAACTACTAGGACGCATCGTTTAATGGCTAATAAAGCTTTGAAGAGTGTTCAAGTACCTGAGTCTTCAGGTACTATGGGATTAAGTTTGTTAGGATTAGGATTTTTATTCAATCAAATTTTTTCTGTTTATTTTGTAGGTAAGAATAAATAAGTACCTAAATAAAATTAATTCTGTGTGACTAAGTAGGTAAGCGTAATTAAATGTAAAATGGTAGGCAATGCTTATGAGAATCTATGAATAAGACTTATAGAGTTTTTGGCATTGCCCACCTACTTATTTATATAATTAACTACCTAAAACAAACAAACTTAGTAAAGTTCCACTATTCCAAAAACTATGTAAAAGCATGGGTGAAAATAGATTACGAGAGCGGGTATAAACAAAACCTAAAACTATTCCTAAAGTTGTTAAAGGTAATACTTCAGAAATACTTAAATGAGCAACCGCAAATATAAAACTACTGATTAATATGCTACTCCAAACTGGTAAATAACGAGTTAAAGAGGGTAATAGAAATCCTCGAAAAATAAGCTCTTCAAAAATAGGTGCAGCTACAGAAGCCGTTAAGAAAAATATAGTTAATGCAACTTTATCTTGTGCTTGTAAAGCTAAGAATAAAATCGGATTGCTACCCCCTTGTCCTTGCCAAAATTGCTGATTAATTAATGATATTAATACAACTAAGGGTAAAGCAATCAAATATCCTCCAAATCCCCATAAAAAGTTTTTAATTGATAAATTAAATTTAAACCAATTTTGAGGTAAAGGAAAAAATTCTTTAATAGAAAGATAAAGTACAATTATTCCGCCAGCAGTCATTAACAAATAACTTATTAATACATAAAATGCTTTATATCTTAAACTCAAACCACTAGGATCGAACCTAAAGATACCAAATAGTAACGGTAATAAAAATTGTCCAATAAAGAAAAACCCAACAATTAATACTTGCCAAACGATTTCACCATTCCAAGGAGTTTCCCAAGCTAAACTGTTATTAGTTGCTAGTAAGGATTTTTCTTTTTTTAGTAGCAATTGAACTAATAAAAATAATAATAAAGAAATACCAGTAATTCCACCCAGTAAAGGAATAGCACTAATAATTAATAGTTTAGTAATTGCTTGAAAAGCTATAGTTTGTTCTTGTGTTTTTAAGTCAGATGTATTTTTTCCTTGTAATTCATATAATTTAACTAAAGACTTATAACGGAACCAACCATCTAAATTATCATTAATTATGGTTTCTGTATTAGGAGATGGCAAACTTGAATTTATCCAAATATTTTTTAAAGTTATTATAATTTCTTTTGAAGAATCAGTGACATTTTCCCAAGTCTTAAGAGCAGTTTGTTCATCTCCCCTAGCAGCTTGTAAAATTCCTATTTTAAGATTTAGTTCATTAATTAACTTGTCTGCATTCTCGATAGCATTTTCTAATTGTTTTTGTGTTGTTAAATCTGATGCTTCTGCTGTGGGTATTAACTGAGTTTCTTTAGACTGATTTAAAGAATTTTGAGTAATTTTATTCAATTTTCCTTGTAAAGTATCACGAGTATTTTTAGTAGCTTCTAGTGTTTTTTTATATTCCTTTGGTGCAGCTAAATAAGGATCGTTACTTATTAATACTTCACGGAAATTTGTTAAATCTATATTACTATCCAAATAAGAAGGATCGAATTCTGAAGCATGAAGCACCAAATTAGTTTGATAAAGTTCAAGACGACCTTGAATTTGAGGTTCACTTAAACTATCTCCTAATGATAACAATATTCTCAAAATAGCCCCTATGGTGAGAAAAATTAAAATTATCCGTTTAATCGTCATTGAGACTCTCCCAGCTTATTGAATCAATTACTAATTATCGCAAAATTTGGTACTTTACTAAAATAAAATTATCTATCTTACCAAGAATTTCATAAGGTACATTCAGACTAGATAAAGTGGATTCATCTAAAAGTAAATAGACTTTTTCATTTAATAATTTTTGTAACAAATTATTAATATTTTCGGCAATTACAATGCGATCGCTATAAAAATCTAAACTAGGTCGATTATAAGAAAAAGATGTATAAATTATAGTGTTAGGAGGAGTATTTTTATTAATTAAACTGGCAACGGGTTTAACAGCAAAAGTTTCATTTAACTCCCAAATCCAAGATTGAGACATCATTAATAATGATAAAGTTAAATATGTTCCTATGAAAATAACTGGAATAAAATTACGGTCGTTTTGTTTGATTTTTATAGCAGTTATACCCATAGTAAAACCTAAAACTAAAGCCATTAAGATTAAAACAGGTTGCGGCTCGGCTAAAAGAAAATAAATAATTCCACCAAAAGCAGCAACAGCTAAAAAAATAAAAAAGCCTAATAAATATTGTGAATATATTTTATTTTTTTCCCATATTTGAGATAAATAAGCTCCAATAGCTAAAGCCATAAAAGGATAAATAGGCATTATATACCAAGGCAGTTTAGTTTTCATTAAAGAAATAATAGTAAAATAAATTATTAGAGATGTTAAAATTAATATTGCCCAAGTTTTTTGGCGATTTTTCCAAGTAAATAATAAACTTTGTGGTAAAAATAATAACCAAGGAATAGTATATTTAACTAATTCAAACAAATAATACCAAATAGCCCCTCTATTGCCTTCTACTACATTAGATAATCTTTCAAATCCTTGGCTTTTAAAATGTACTTGAATAAAATCTATTCCGTAATATTGCCACTGTAAAATATACCAAGTAATAACAGGACTAAAACCTAAAATTAATCCCAACCATAAATAATAATTTTTCAAAATATTTAATTGTTGATCAAAGACAATAAATAGTAAAATAATAAAAGCAAAAATCAAGACTAAAATGCCTTTAGTTAGAGCAACTAAACCTAAGCTAAAACCTACTCCTATCACCCATAAATTATTATTTTTTCCTTTTAGTAAACACAGTAAAGATAAAAGAAAAAAAGTAATAACCATCCCATCCAACATCGCTAAACGACCATGACGTACCATAGGAAGTAAAGTTAAATATACTAAAGCTGAATAAATAGCTGCTAATTTATTAGTAAAAATTTCCTTGCCAATTAAATATAACAAAGGTATGCCTACACTTGTTAAAATTGCAGGTAATAAACGGCTAGTAAATTCATTAATACCTCCTAAAGAATAAGAGATAGCAAGTAACCACATCATTAAAGGTGGTTTTAACATATAAGGTTGATTATTAAGAGTTGGATGTAACCAATTTCCTGTACGATAAATTTCTCTAGCAACTAAAGCCCTTGTAGCTTCATCCCAATCTCTTAAAGGCAAATTTCCTAAAACAATAAGATATAGAAATAAAGCAGCAAATAACAATAGTAAAAATTCAAATATATCAACTTTATTTTTAAAAATTTTCCAATATTTATTCATTATTATTCAGATACTTGAACTGTTTTAATTAATTGCCAATCTCTTAAATATCCTATATTAGAGTAAGAAAGTGTTAAATCTGGCATATATTCTGATTTGATAAAAGCATAGTTATTAGGCTTTAATTCCCCAACGTTTTTAATCTTGTAATTAATCTTAGGTGTGTAAAACTTTAGTAAAACTTTAGTCTTACCTCCTCCAATTAAAGCTAGGGAATTATGACTTAAAATATCGGCTATTTGAGGTTCATTAACAAATTGTTTAACATCGGGATTAACGTTAGTAACTAAGCCACTTGAGCTAATAAATATCAATGCTGCCCAATTACCGATTAACACAGTAATTAACCACATATATTTATATTTAGTTTCTTTATAATAAGATTTAATTTGGATATAAATCAAAGGCAAAAAAGACCAAGTTAATCCTAAACTTAGACCAATAAATATATATTTCATAAAATCAGTTTCTGACTTGATAAATTGCAAAAAGTAATTAAATAATATTAATCCACTAATCAGCAAAAAACAGATACCTAAAAAACCTAGAAAATAACTAATTATAGAAAATAATAATTTAGGAGAATTTATTTTTCCTCGATTTTCATCAATTAACCAATCAATACCTACCGCCGCTAAAATAGCCCAAAAAGGATAGGTTATTAAAGAGTAATGAGCAAGACGGGTAGAAACTAAACTAAGTTCTCCTAGCATTATCAAAGGCAAACCAAGAATTAGCAATTTATACTTTAAATAAGGTTGTTGAAAACAATGAAAAACACCAATAATAGCAAAAATAAACCAAGGAAAAGATGATAAAGATATATTCCAAAAATAATATAATATGCCATTCTTATCTCGCTCATTACTACCAATATCAATGGCAAAATTTACTAAGGAAGTATAACCTGTAGAACCATAACTAGAACTAATAATAATTAACCAGATAACTGTTGGCACTAATCCCATAAAAATCCCTAAATAAAAATAGGGATTTTGTAAATGTTTATGTCTTTTATTCTCAAAAATCAGATAAGGTGTAAGTGCAACTAAAGGAATAAAAATCATAAAACTTCTAATTATAAAAGAAAAAAATAAGCAAAATCCTGATAAAATCATTAATATTTTACTATTTTGCTTTTCAGCTTTGAGCAAAAATAAAATACCCAGTAAAATCATAAAAATCATTGCATGATCTGCATTAACTAATTTGCTATATCTAAACCATAAAAATTGAAGATTAATAATTAATGCTGAGAAAAGTGCTATTCTTTTATGAAAAAATATTTTACCAATTTCATAAACTATTAAAGTGCAGCCTAAACTGCAAATTATAGAGGGTAATCTAGCAGCAGTTTCATGTATTCCTAACCATTTATAAGATAAGGCAATAATCCAGTAAATACCCGGTGTTTTATGATGAGCTTCTTCCCAAGGATTAAGCCAATTTCCCGTATCAAACATTAGTTTTGCTCTACTAGCATAAAGGCCTTCATCATGGGCTATTAAACTTTGTTCTCCAGTAATAAAAAATAAACAAATTGACCAAACTAAAATTAAAATATATGGTAATGATAAAGTAAGTATAGATTGTTTTTTTTGATATTGAATCATTAATATTTAACCTATGAAAAATCTAAGGAAATTGTAATTAATTAAAACTTTTAAAACAGTACCATAACCTTAAAAAATATACTAGCAGTAAGAAAAAAATTACATCTTATTGATATTCTGCTAAACTCCAATATGTGGTAGTATCTCCCGGAAATCTGGCAGAAACTTTAATTTTGCCATGGCCGATAAAAACATTACCAGAAAAAGTGTTACCAAAGCGAGTAAGTTTATTCCATTGATTTAAAGATTCATTTATAACTTGAACTTCTACAGCATTATCTAAAGTTATATGAAAATATACAGAACGATTTTTAGGTAAAGAATATAATAAAGGAGATGATAAATTTCCGTTATTTTCTGTTAAGGTTGAATAAGTTTTAGGTAATTGTTCTCCTTCAGATTGAGCAATAATTTTATAAGTCAAAGCATGGGGATATAAACCTTGTTCATTTTTCTTTTTAGCAAATATTTCTAATTGATAAGTTCCTGCTTGGGGAAAAGTAGAATTAATAAGAATATTCTCTCCATCTTTCTGAACAAAAGTATAGGTATCAGGTAAGATATTTGAACCAGATTTTAGTCGAGCAGTGATAACAGTATCTAGAGGTGATGTTAAAGTTACAGCAACCCGATTATCTGCTTCAATGGTATGATTAAAATGACTGACAAATTTCAAACCAGTAGTAAAAAATTGGGCAGAAGTTTCAGGTAAACTTTCAAATTGTTCTTTAGTAAATTTATCTAATAATAATTGCCATTGAGAATGTTCTGGTAAATGATCGTAAACAAATTGTTCTGGAGGAGTAGCAAAATAATAGGGATTAAATTGGCGAATAAATTGCTTATTTTCTATGTATCCTGCTCCCCATGTGGCATCAATTAAATACCATTTACCATCAATTTGAACCCCATTCCAGCCATGATTAACGTCAGTGCTATTACCAACTATATAATTTGAACCTTTAGCGTAACCATTAATAACAACAACTTTTAAACCTAATTTATGAGCTAAAGCTTCATAAAGATAAGCATATCCTCCACATACCGCTTTACGAGTTTTTAAAACATCACTAGGTTTTAAAGCACTAAAACCCCCTCGCAAATAATCCTCAATATCATAATCGACATTATAGGCAATCCAACTATAAATTATGCGAGCTTTTTCTGCTTCAGTGTGAGCAAATTGAGTTAAAATATTTGCTAATTCAGTAACAGAATTACCTTGATATTCAATAGTTTGAGCTGCTCGATCTATATGAGTATAATCAGCTTCAAATACTGGTGAACCTGATAATTCTTCTAAGTTAATTGCAGGTATTATTTCTGAAGAGTTACGATCTAAACTATTAGTTATTTGGGTAATTTCTTCCTGCCAATTATTACTGGTGAATGATTTAGGTAATAATGATACTTCTGTTAGCCAAGGTATAATTTGTTCTTGATTATTTTTGAAAGCTACTAAAAAAGAAATTAAAAATAGTGGAATAATCAAAATATTAGTCAAGTTTTTTTTATTTCTCTGCTTTTGTTGACGTTGATTGTTTTCTTGTCTAGATACCTTTTTAATTGACATTTTAGATACTCCTTAACTACTTTGATTTTGATTTTGTCATAGACATTAGGAAAAAAGCTAGCTGCTTGGAACAGTGCTTAAGCTCCTAATAAAGATTAAAATCTAAATAGATTATTCCCAAAATAGATAAATTATCAAGCAAATTTAAAGCATAAAAATAAAAAAGATTTTTTGAATAAATATTCAAAAAATCTAACCTCTAATCTTAACCAGTAAATTAAATGTGTGAGTGCTTATTATGCCCTATAAAAATATCAATGGAAAAATTATGACTAAATTAATTTTTAGTTAACCATTTTTGACCATTTAAACGTTGCAAAGTATAAAGTACCATTAAATCCAGTGTAACCTTTCTTTCATCAATCATAAATGATTCAATAATACTAGGTTTACCTCCATTAGTAGCACAGGAAAAAGCCTTAGAACCACTAATATCTTCCTCTAGAAAATAGAGATTAAACTGACGTTTGTTTTGATTCCAATTACCTTTAATTTGCCAGCATTCATCATCACTTGCACCAACTACGGGCAATTTATCCTTAACAAATTTTAACTCTACATTTTCTATGCCTTCATCTGCAAAAGCTTTTTGTAAAGCCGGAGTAAAATGTTGCTCCATAAATTCGTTAAAAGGTTTCTCTTCCACTGCAGGAGGTTTCTCTTTTTTAGCTCTTGCGGGAGCAGCTTTTGCTTGGGGTGTAGTTTCTTCAGCCATTATCTTTAACCTAATTCATAAATTTATTGATAATTATAGCGTTTACCTATTACTAAGAAAAAAGTACCATGACAGATCGTAAAAAGATTATTAATAATTTACCCACCGTCAAGTAAAAAAGTAAATAAAAATATTAACTTTTAGGTTTAATATAAACTAAAGCTTGATACCAAAGGAGATTTCTTTGGTTATTTTTGTCTGCTATACAAAGACAATTTGCATCTTGCCAAAGAATTTTTCCAGTAAAAATGTCTCCAGTCATCAATTTTAATTCAACATCTGTTTTGTTTTTGATTAAGGTCTGTACTTGACGTATGCTAGGTAAAGCGACATTAAAATTAGTCATAGTTTAATTCTCTAATAATTTAAGCGAGGTAAAATTTAATGATTATTGAGTTTACCAAATATCATGGTTTAGGTAACGATTTTATTTTGTTGGATAATCGTGATAGTACAGAACCACTAATTACACCTGAACAAGCCGTCAAGATGTGCGATCGCCATTTTGGTATTGGTGCAGATGGAGTGATTTTTGCTTTACCCGGTCAAAACAATACGGATTATACCATGCGTATTTTTAACTCTGATGGTTCTGAGCCAGAAATGTGCGGTAACGGCATCCGTTGTTTAGCCCGTTTTTTAGCTGAGTTAGAAGGTAAAGAAGAAATTGGTAAAACCTATCGCATCCACACTTTAGCCGGAGTAATTAGCCCTCGTTTAGAAAAAGATGGTTTAGTTACCGTCGATATGGGAAGCCCTCAACTAAATCCTGCTAAAATTCCTACCACTTTAGCAGCCTCCTCCGAAAAAGTAATTAATCAACCCTTAGAAGTTGATCATAAATGTTGGTTAGTTACCTGTGTAAGCATGGGAAACCCCCATTGTATTACTTTCGTCGAAGATGTTGAAGCTATTGCTCTAGAAACCATCGGGCCTAAATTTGAACATCATCCTGCCTTTCCCCAACGTACTAATACAGAATTTATTGAAGTAGTACGTCCAGATTATTTAAAAATGAGAGTTTGGGAAAGAGGAGCGGGAATTACCCTAGCTTGTGGTACGGGTGCTTGTGCTACAGTTGTCGCTGGTGTGTTAACCCAAAAAAGCAATCATACCTGTACTGTGGAACTTCCGGGTGGGCTTTTACAAATTAATTGGTCTGAACTAGATCGAAAAGTCTATATGACAGGCCCAGCCCGGAAGGTTTTTAGTGGCAAATATTTTTTATAAGTGTTATATTGCCAACGACCTTATTTTAAGCTTAAAATGTATATTGTGAACTACAAACTATAAGCATTTTCCTAAAAAATTAAAAACTAAAAGCCGATACCTAAAAGCATGGCTTTAAAAAAATTAATATACCAATGCTCGAGGTTTGGTTAGTTTTAACAATAGACCTCTTGCAAAAGTCCCTAAAAAATAGAATTAAAATCAAATTCAACCTTGTTTTTATCAATTTTAAACACTATTGCCTGTTGCCTGTTCCCTATTGCCTTTAATCTTAATTGAGAGTGTTTTTTTCTATCTGTAATCTCAAAAGTCGTGAACTCCTGTTTTTTCCCTTATTTTTCTTATTCATCTGTAGAAACTGGTTCAACCGTTGGCAACTTTCCATTGGTAATCCGTGCTGCTATGGCTAAAGATATAAAACCTCTGGCTCAGGTTTTAACTGATAGTTTTCATTCATCCCAAGGTTTAATAGCTTGGATAGCTCCTGTTTTAAAACTTGGTATTTATGAAGATTTACGAACTAGGATTAATAATCCTTCTTCTAATTATCTCTGTTTAGTGGCTACAGTTGCTAATAAAGTCAGTAATCGTGATGAAGTTGTTGGCACAGTGGAATTGTCCCTTCGTTCAAGTTTTTCTTGGTTGGGTCAATCTTGCGATCAAAATTATCCCTATATTTCTAATTTAGCCGTTGCCCCTGCCTATCGGCGCAAAGGTGTAGCTCGTAAATTATTATTATGCTGTGAGCAAACAGCAATTACTTGGGGATTTAATCGAATAGCTCTCCATGTGTTAGAAAATAATTATCAAGCACAAGAACTTTATTATAATCATGGTTATCAATTACATCGTCTTGAATCGATGTTTGTTGATTGCTTGTTTAATCGACCTAGACGGCTGTTCTTAAACAAGCATATTTCCAATTGTGAAAACTAACTCTATTATTGATACTCAATATTTGAATTTTAATCCTGCTCAGATTTTGGAATGTTTGCGGGATAAAGACTTTCTGATTGTTAATCCTCGGCGTAAAAATGGCTTAATTATTTATAAAGAATACCATGCCGAGTTTGCTGGGCCTGGGGCTATAGTTGGTGGAATGTTCGACACAAATGTAACCAAAATTTTACCTGTGGGTAATTTATCTTTTATATCTCCTCAAACATCGAAGGAAAGAATTTCCGCTTATTTAATTAGAAGGCAATGGATTAGATTGATTAGGCATATCACAGATAATCCATTATCCATACAAAGAGCCCAGATAATTCTCAACCAGTTTGAACATTGGTTCGATTTAGAAACTACAACTCAAGTTCCCGATGAGGCTTTTGCCCTTTTAGTGGGGGTTTTACCACTTACTATTAAACAGGTACGCAGTAAAGTAGAACGTTTGGAATAGTTAATGAGCTAAAAGTTTTAACCTCTCAATTGTCCGTTGATTTTCCTCTTTTGTCCCAATTGTGATTCTTAATCCTCCACAGGTATGACGAACTAATGTACCTTCAGATTTAAGTTTTTCTGTTACTTCGCTTAAATTTTGATTATTTGTTAACTTTAAAAAGATAAAATTAGCATCACTCGGCCATATTTTAATACTAGATATTTGAGATAAATTAGTAAATAGTTTTTCCCGTTCCTTTAAAGTTTCAGAAATAGAAGAAAGTATTAAATTTCTCTGTTGTAAGGTGAGTAAAGCAGCAGATTGTGAGAAACTAGGTAAGTTATAAGGAAGTCTTACTTTTTCTAAAGCACTGATTATTTCTGGATGTGCGATCGCATATCCTACCCGTAAAGATGCGAGGCGAAAAGCCTTAGAAAATGTCCGTAAAATTATCCAATTAGAATGTTGGTTTAATTCTGATACTAAGGTATCTTGACTAAACTCAAAATAAGCCTCATCTATTACTACTAAAATATCTTCAGATAAAGATGTTAACCAATGCTTTTCTTCAGTAGTTAAAGCATTAGCTGTAGGAGAATTGGGATGAACTACAAAAACTACTTTAATCTGATTATTTTGATTATTAATTACTTCATTTGCTGTCTGAATATCTATACTAAAATCAATTTTAGAACGACCTATTTTGATAACATTAATACCTAAAGTTTGCGCCAAAATTCCATACATAGAAAAAGTAGGCTCGGCCACTAAAATTGAACCTGAATTATTTAAACAAGTAGCAATTAATAAAGAACGAATCAACTCATCTGAACCATTACCAATAGAAATATTTTCTAAAGAAATATTATCATTATTAAACTCATTCACATATTCTGCGATCGCCTGTTTTAATTCCCAATGAGAACCATCAGGATAACGATTGGTTTCAATTTGGTTTTGATAAATCCAAGCTAACTTTTCCTTTAATTCTGGTATTAAATCCCAAGGACTTTCATTAGTATCTACTCTATCTAAAGGGGTATTAATTTCACCACCCGGATGAGGAGTATAAGCTTTAAGTTGTGTAATTTCCGGGCGAATAAAACTAAAATCACTCATAACAATAATTAGGCATTAACTAAAGTAATAACGGTCAATTCTGGAGGACAAAAAAATCTTCCGGGAGCATAAGTTCCCAAGCCACGATTAACATATAATTGGTTATTTCCTACTTGATGAAAACCTAAAGCCCACTCCCAATGTTTTGCCACTATAGAACATTTTCGCAGATAAGGGATAAGAATTTGCAAAAATTTTGGGGCATGGTTGCGTATTTTTTGTACTAATAAAGCCCCTGAGCCATATCCGGGGATTACAAATTGGCCTCCGTGAGTATGTCCAGAAAGCTGTAAATCTACTCGCCATTGTTTGAGAATTTCGGCAGTGTCTGGATTATGGGATAAAACTATTCTGGGGGTTGTCGGGTTAATTTGTCTTAAAACTGGTTCGGGGTTGAATTTTCCCGACCATAAATCGGCAAATCCCACAATTGGCAATTCTTCTCCTAAAGGATAGGCAATTTCATCCCATAACACTTTAACATCAATACGAGTTAAAGCCTCAGTAACGATTTTTTTTGAGTGAGGATAAATAATATCATGATTGCCTAAGCAAGCATAAACACCGCAACGACTTTGTAGATATTTTAATCTTAATACCAGATCGTTAATTGGGCTAGGATCGTCAGTGACATAATCCCCTGTAAGTAAAACCAAATCTGGGTTTTCTTCATTACTTTTCTCAATAGTTTGAGCTAATAATTTTTCCGAAAGACGCAAACCATCATAATGTAAATCAGAAAGATGTACTATTTTTGTTCCAGATAAAGATGCTGGTAAATCAGCAATCTTTACTGTTAATCTGTCTATACTTAACGATCCAGATAATATCAAAGCCATTAGCTTATTCTCACTCCCTCTCAACCGTGCCTTTAGAATAGCTTATAATTAGAGAAACGGAAGAATAATATATTATTAAATCTAAATTAACACCTATTTAAAATCAAAATAATTTTCCTATTATGTCCATAATTTTATCCCCTGCATTGGCTGATTTATATTCTTCTCTTGGAGATTCAGAAGAAAGATTCACTATTACGAAAGTTAGTTGGAAACAATATGACAAACTATATTATTCGGTAAAATATATTTGAATAATGAACTTAAAAAGTTGTTAACTAAAATTTAATGTATCTTTTGTCGTAAATTCATAATAAAAGCTGACTGATTTCAAATATTAAAATCAACTCTTTCATAAATATCTGCTAAAGTAATAGAAAAATCAAGGGATTCTAAAGTTAAAATTGATTCTGGTTGATCGTAATCTGTTAATACCCATTTACCCACTTCATTTTTCGCAAATTGCTGCACTGCATATCTATATTGATCGATTAAAATATATTCTTGAAACTCAGGAATAGAACGATAATAATCAAATTTCGTACCCTTGTCATAATCTTGAGTTGACTTTGATAAAACTTCGACAATTAATAAAGGATTTGTAACTGTAGTTTCTCCCTTCCCATCATAAATTGGTTTATCTTTAATGACCATTAAATCAGGATAGGTATATTGTTTATGATTCGGTATCCATAAACGTACATCACCAACAAATACAAAATAATCTTTTCCCTTTAAAGCTATGTTTAAATAAGTTAATAAATAAGTAGCAATTAAGTTATGAGCAGTTGTACCTCCAGTCATGGGAATAATTTCTCCGTCTCGATATTCATTTTTATATTCTGCTGTTTCTTCGAGTTTTAAATATTCTTCAGGAGTATAATATTTTTTAGAGGTTTGAGTTATATTTTCTGTGATTGTAGTTGACATAATTATTTGATTATTAGTTATCTATTAATGATTTATAAAAATAGCAAAAGTGGGAAATTCTTTATCTTTAAAATAACGATCGCAGATTTCCCACTCTAATTATATTTACTTTGAAAAATTAAGCCATTACAGAAGTTTCTAGTTTGGCAAAAATCATTCTACCCGCAGAAGTTTGTAAGGCTGAAGTAACAACTACTCTAAGTTGATTACCTACATAATTCTGCCCTTCTTCGACAACTACCATCGTACCATCATCAAGATAACCTACACCTTGATCTGCTTCTTTACCCTGTTTAAGCACTTTAACTTCAAGTAAATCTCCGGGCAAATAAATCGGGCGTATTGCTTGGGCTAAATCATTAACATTGAGAATTTCAACTTTTTGTAAATTAGCTACCTTACTCAAATTGTAATCATTAGTTAGGACTGTGCCATTAATTTCTTGGGCTAAATGTACCAATTTAGCATCAACTGTAGAAATATCTTCATAGTCAGCAGAATGAATAAAAATTCTGCTGGGGAAAGCGTCTTGCATACGATTGAGAATATCTAAACCTCTTCTACCTCTGACTCGTTTTTGATCGTTGGCAGTATCGGCTAATTGTTGCAATTCCTGTAAAATAAATTGGGGTACAAGGATTTGCCCTTCAATAAAGCCCGTTTTCAATAATTCTTCAATACGTCCATCAATAATGCAACTGGTATCAACAATTTTAGCTGATGCTGGTTTTAAAGTGCCTTCAGCTACTAACATTGTCTCAATACTATTAGGATTAATTAAACGTAAAAAAGTACGGCCATGGGTATCAGCTAAACTAACTCCCAAGAAAGCAAACATAACACTGCCTAAAATAGCCATCATTGGTTTAATGAAACTAAATTCACCCGGAATAGGTAACAGGAAAATAGGAGCTAACATTAGATTGGCTAGCAATAAACCAATAATTAAACCAACTGCACGGGTTAAAATGACTTCAATGGGTGTTTTACGAATTTGACTTTCTAATCTACGATAGGTAGTTTGGGCGACTAAACCAATAGCTAATCCTAAAATAGCGGCAAAACCGGCTGAAATAAAACGCAAGGCTTCAACATTAGAAACATTATCTAAAACTTCAACGGGAAGAAAATTGACAAGATCGAAACCAATTCCCGCTAATGCTAGGATAAATGAAAAAATAATAAGTGCATCAATCATAATTTTCAGTCCAAGATAATAACTGAGTAATACAGAAATATAAAATATAGGGTTAATTAATTATATCTTTAGGGATATTTTTTGTTGTTTAACCTTATTTGTGGGAATCACAACTTGTCAAACTATAATAATCAATGGTAATCTTCTTGAGTGAGAAGCTTTGAGTTTTTCGACCTATTCTGCTTATATTCACATTCCCTTTTGTCGTCGTCGTTGCTACTATTGTGATTTTCCCATTTCTGTACTGGGTAATAATGCTAATACTAACACTTCTGTTGCCATTGATGAATACATTGCTTTTTTGTGTCAGGAAATTACTCTGACTGAGTCTTTAGGAAAACCCCTCAAAACCGTTTTTTTTGGAGGTGGCACTCCCTCTCTTTTGCCGATTAAACATTTAGAAACTATTTTAACAGCTTTAGATAGAAAATTTTTTATTGCTAATAATGCTGAAATTTCTATGGAAATTGACCCCGGAACTTTTACTAAAGAAAAACTTTTAGGCTATCAACAATTAGGCATTAATCGTGTTAGTTTAGGAGTGCAAGCATTTCAAGATAATTTATTAAAAGTATGCGGACGATCGCATTCTGTAAAAGATATATTTGACAGTATTAATTTAATTAATCAAGTAGGAATAAATAATTTTAGTTTAGATTTAATTTCTGGTTTGCCCCAACAAAGTTTAGCTATGTGGGAATCTAGTTTAGATACTGCGATCGCAATTAATCCTCAACACATTTCTTGTTATGATTTAGTCTTAGAATCAGTAACCGCTTTTGGCAAGCAATATCAACCCGGAATTAAACCTTTACCCACTGATGAAGAAACCGCACAAATGTATAAATTAGCTTCGGCTAAGTTACAAAATGCGGGATATATTCACTATGAAATTTCTAATTATGCCAAACCAGGTTATCAATGCCAGCATAATCGAATTTATTGGGAAAATCGCCTTTATTATGCCTTTGGTATGGGAGCTGCAAGTTATTTACAAGGAGTAAGATTTACTCGCCCTCGTACTCGTCGGGAGTATTATTCTTGGATTGAAAATGGCTGTATTATTGATGAACTTTCTTTATCCGCAGATGATATTTTATTGGAACAATTAATGTTAGGTTTACGTCTAGCTGAAGGGGTAAATATTCAAGAAATATTAAACATAAAAAAAGAAGAAAAACAAGAGATTTTTATAAAAATCATTAATTGTTTAAAAAAATACTATCAACAAGGTTTGGTAAAATTTACAGATATAAAAGTTTTTGAGAATGATAAATTATTTGTAGAGCAACTATCAAGTCAAGCAAGATTAAAACTTTCAGATCCAGAAGGTTTTTTATTTTCCAACACTATTTTATCCAGTTTATTTGAGGTTTTATCATGAATAAATTAATTTTAAGCCTATTAACTTTTGGTTTAATTTTAGTAAATCAATCTCCAATTTTATCCCACAATGATTCTGACAAAATAACTTATAATTGTCTAACAAGAGAAGTTTGGACTCCTGAAAAACAAGCTTGGTGTGACAAAGTTAAGGTTATTGATAATACTGAATATAATATTCCCGATTATGGCTTAATCAAACTTAATAATGGTTTTTATGAAAAAGACGATCCAGAATCAGGTACTAGATTTAATGTGGGAGTTTTACATGAATTTATTAC
>CAYPSO010000027.1:23472-47505 GCA_964413275.1 uncultured bacterium
TTGAACAATTTAACAATACTATTTCAAAAATTTGTAGGTTATGATCTATGGTTGAAAAAAGTATAAAGTATGATGAGTTACCAAGCATGAGAAAATCCATAAAATTATTGGCACAGATGAGCAAATTACCTTTAATCTCTGTAGTTTCCTTATCCCTCGTTTTACCAACAATGGCAGTTGAAATTCCAAATTCTCGACAATCAGAGCCTATTTTCATTAGTCAAGCTCAAACAAAAAAACGAGTAGCTGTTATGGATTTTGACTTTAGTAGTATCAGTAACCCTTCTATTTTATCTAGTTTTCCTGGTATAGCTAAAGGTACAAGTGATATGTTAGTAAATTCCTTAGTTAATACCGGAGCATATTCTGTTATCGAGCGCAGTCAAATCGAAGCAATTTTAGCCGAACAAAATTTAGGAGCATCAGGAGCAGTTAATGTTTCCACAGCCGCAGAAATCGGTAAAATACTAGGAGTTAAATATATTATTTTAGGCTCTGTAACCCAATTTGATATTCAAGAGAAAAATTCAGGATTTTCAGTTGGTGGGCTTTTTGGTTCAAAAAAACGTAAAGTGCAAACAAATGTGCAACTTAATGCCAGAATAATTGATACAGGCACGGCGGAAATTTTAGGTGCTTTTGAAGGACAAGGTAGTATGGAACAAAAGGATAGCTCAACTTCTGTTGTTGGCGTTGGTGGAGGAAGCACTACAGATAATCAGCAACAACTTTTAACGGAATCAACCAGAATGGCAATTAATGAGATTACAACTCAACTTTCAGAATTTGCCAAAAAACAATAAAGCTATGAGCTTTTAGCAATTAGCGGTTAGCAATTAGCAACGAAAAAGCTAATCTCTAACCGCCGAAAACTATTAGACTTATTGAATTCTTCAGGCTATAAAAATAATTAAATAATTAAAATTATATTTTATGCTGAAAATCTTTTATCTGCCCACAACTATTTTTAGCATTTTTAGTGCCATTACAGTGCAATCTCAGGTTGTTCTAGCCAATTTACCTGCGAGAGAAATTGCTAAAGTAGCCGAGAAAATTACCGTTAATATTTTAACTCCAGCCAGCCCCGGTTCAGGAATTATTATTGAAAGAAAAGATAATACTTATAAAGTTTTAACTGCTCGTCACGTAATTGACAGTATTAAAAAAGGTGAAGAATCAGATATAAAAACCTTTGATGGAGAATTGCACCCTGTTAATACGGAAAATATTAAAACTTTTGGGGAAAATTGGGATTTAGCAGTGGTGGAATTTACCACAGCCAAAAGTTATGAAGTGGGTGAGTTGGGAGATTCTTCTATTTTAGAGCGGGGTGAAATAGTTTATGTAGGAGGTTTTCCCATTAGCAAAACAGCAATAAATATTCCCATTTTAACTTTTACTGAAGGCAAGTTAACAGCTATAGCCTCCCAACCATTGGATCAAGGTTATGGTTTGGTTTATGATAACAATACCCTTCCGGGCATGAGTGGAGGTGTGGTGTTAGATGAAAATGCTAAAATTGTTGGTGTACACGGCAGGGCTGATGAAGCCAACATCAAAGAAACAGAGAATCCCAATATTCGGATTAAAAGTGGTTTTAATTTAGCTATTCCGATTAATTTTTATTTAGGTTTAACTCAGCAAATTGACTTCGATGTTCCTGATATTAATCTAAATCAAGCATCCACTGCTGATGATTATTATGTAAAAGCTACATACAAATCCCAGCAACAAGATTATGAAGGGGCTATTCCTTTATTAAATCAAGCTCTTTCCTTAAATCCTGATTATGTCTATGCTTACAATAATCGAGGTTTAGCCTACTATTTCTTAAAGCAATATCAAAAAGCCATAGCTGATTATAATCAGGCAATTACAATTAATCCGATGTATTCAGCAGCCTTTAATAATCGAGGTACACTTTATTATTCAATGCAAAAACCCGGGCAAGGCAAAGCAGATCATGATTTAGCTATACTTCTTAGTACCAGTGTAGCTTCTAATTCACCCAGATTAATGCCCAATATAGTTGTTAATGGTTTTAGACGCAATTCTTTTACTAGCAACTATACTAATCCCCTTGGTGCGTATCCTCATTTACAAAGGCACTTGCAAATTATAGGAAATAATGATGGGATTCCTCTCGATCAGTCTGAAGCCTATGCCTACTACAATCGTGGTATAGCTTATCTTAATATACAACGATACCCTCAGGCCAAGGAACATTTACAACAAGCAGCTAATCTTTATCAACAACAGGGAAGTACCCAAATATCTGAGAAAATTATTAATTTATTAAATCAGATACCTAACTAATCTCTAGTATCTGATTGATTTTCTTGAACTGTTGTCGGAAATTCTTTGATAGTTTGTGTCTTATGAATCATAATTTTTTCTAGACGAGGCCCAGAAGCAGAAATAACAGTTAAATCTAGGTTATCATAATGAAAAGTTTCTCCCTGATTAGGAATTTTTTGCCATTGATAAATTAGAAATCCAGCCAAAGTTTGATAGTCATCTATAATGGGAAAATCAAGTTCTAATAATTCGTTAAGTTCCTCTAAATTCATTTGAGCTTGCACAAGAAAAGAAGATTCATCTATCATTTCTATATCCAAATAATCACTATTTTCTTCGATTTCATCACCAATAATTTCGGCAATTAAATTTTGAAGAGTTACTAAACCAGCAGTGCCTCCAAACTCATCAACTACAATTACCATTTTCAATTGAGAACTTTGCATTAAAGGTAATAATTCACTTAAGGTGGTACTTTCTGAAATAAATGTTGCGGGCTTAATCCAAGCAAAAATTTCTGTATCTGGTGTAATCTTATTTTCCGCTAAAGGTAAGGCTAAATCTTTAAAATCAATAATACCAATGATGTCGTCGAGGGAATCTTTAATGACTGGGTAACGAGAATGGCTTGTGTTGGCAACTTCTTGCAACAGTTTAGCAAAACTGTCAGTCTGAGAAATCGCATGAATATTCGTTCGAGGAATCATTACTTCTTCAGCTAAAACATCCCCAAATTCAAAAACGTTTTTGAGTAACTCTCTTTCTTCAGCTTCTAAACCGCTTGATTCTTTTTCGGTAGTGATAATTAATTGTAATTCTTCTGGAGTAACTCGATTGTACCATCCTTGACCTGTATATTCTATGCCAATTAAACGTAATAGCCAACGAGTAGATTGATTTAAAATCCAAATAAAAGGACTAAAAATACGGGCAATTGCCCCGACAGGGGGGCCAAAAAATCGAGCTAACTGCTCCGAATAGAGTAAAGCTAAAGATTTAGGACATAATTCTCCTAAAATTATTTGTAAATAAGCAATCAGAAAAAAAGCAACGGGAATCGCCAAAGAATGGGCTAACCAATGGGTAAACAGTGATGGTAAGGGTAAACTAGCTAAAATATTAAAAACTAAAACCGCCATAGTATTTTCACCAATCCACCCCAAAGCTAAACTAGAAAGGGTAATACCTAATTGGGTTGTGGATAAAAGTTTATCTATACTATGTTGTAGTGATTGTACTGTTTGTGCTTGTATGTCTCCGGCTTCTACTAATTGATTTATTCGTGAACGCCTAACAGAAACAATGGAAAATTCTGCTGTTACAAAAAAAGCATTAATTCCAATGAGAAAAATAACAGAAAAAAATCTAAGCCAGAGATCGGTCTGATTCATAAATAAAAAATTTATTTAATAACCGGAATATCGTTAATTGTTAGCTTAATGTTTTGATCGGGATAATCGGTTAAAGTTAAAAAAAGTTTTTCAGAATCTACGAGTAAAGAATTAGGTATTTTCAATGTACCTGAAAAGATATTACCATTAGCTGGTAACTCTCCGGGTAATCCATCGGCAATAGTGCTTAAAACTCTTCCTTGATCATCTTTAACTTCTAAGAAACTATAAACAAAACGAACTGACTGCTTACCATTATTTTTTAAATTAACAGCAATAGATAATGAATTATCCTCTTTAGAAACTTTCACTGCTTCTAGGATTATAGATTTATCCTGTGCATTTAATGATAAGGTTTTCTCAAATTCATTGTCTGGCTCTGGAGTTTCTTGAGTTGGTGTTTTTTCTTTTTGTTCTACTGGTTTAGTAGATTTATTTTTTTGACTATGAATATAATCGTAATTTTTAACTAAAATAGTTTTTTCCTCTACTAAAACTAAACCTTTTTGATTCTCAGTGGCTTTATCAGAAGTTTTTAGTTTTCTAGTTGGATTAATGTCTGGTTGAGAAACACCTTTAAGAGATTTATAACCTATATTATATCCGATGAGAGCACTTACAGAACCAGTACCGATCATCATCAACAAAAATAAAAAAGTTAAGGGAATAGTTAGATTTAATTTCATTATTTTATATCTGTAATTTCAAAACAAGGAAAGATTTTTAAAAATTGTCTCTAAAATAATTTACCAGAGATTATTGAATCTCTCAACAATTTTTTTGCAAATTTTTCTGATTAATATCTAGTATATTTGTTTATTTTAGTTTACAATGAGAAAAGTGAATTTTTAAACCCAGGGTTGGCCGAGCGGTTGAGGCAGCAAACTCATAATTTGCCCAAGGCAGGTTCAACTCCTGCACCCTGGACTGAAAACTATTGTTTTACGTGCTTGAATTGAACCTAAATTGGTTAACTTACTCGTTTGTTTTTACTCACATTCTTAATTTACTATTAGTAATCAGGGGAGTAAATGAGTAAAAATACTTAATATTCTCGTGGAAAGGTGCAATTAGAGAAACTATTGATAAACATAAAGCCAAAACACAGGCAATGTTAATCAAAAACCTCAACCCTATTATTAGGGGATGGTGTAATTACTTTTCTATGGGATGTCCCTCCAAAGTATATTATTGCTGCCTACATAAAAATAAGACCATTACCAATATATATATTCTTGGGAATACTAACATGACTAAAAATTTTTAAATATTATCTAATTTTTCTCTTAAATTACTGTTTATCCTAAATATATAACTGAAATTTTAATATAATTATGAAGTTTGATTATGATTTAGTAATTATTGGTAATACCTACGAAGCTATTTATGCAGCTTTTAAAGCTATCAATCTTAAAGCTCGTGTGGCTTTAGTACAAAATCCTTTAGAAGTAAATTTAAGCATATATGAAAGTTTTAAACAATTATATATTACTAATAATGAGAATTTTTTTGTTAACGATTTGTATTTAGAGCAAAATTATTACAATTTAGCTTCTCTGGGAGTTGATATAATTTTTGGACAGGGTAAATTTAATTCTCAAAAATATCCTATATTTATTGTTAATGATAGACAACTTAAAGCTCGTAATTATTTAATTGCTACTGGTACTAAAGTTGTAACTCCAAATATTCAAGAGTTAGACAAGGTTGGCTGTCTAACTATTGAAGATGTTTATAATTATCATGACCTTAATAAATTACCAAATAATTTAGCTGTTATTGGTAATAATCCTCAAGCAATTGAATTAAGTCAAACTTTGGCAAAATTAAATAAAAATATACATTTAATCATTTCAGGAAATAGAATTTTACCTTACTATGATAACCAAGCTTCAAGGTTAATTCAAGCTCATTTAGAAGCAGAAAGAGTAAAAGTTTTTACGAGTAGTCCTTGGCAACAAATAAAAAAAATTGAAGGACGTAAATGGCTACAAGTTGGTAGTCAAGTTATTAATGTTGAAGAAGTAATTTTATTAGATAACTATCAGCCAAATTTAACTGAATTAAATTTAGAATCTTTAGGAATAAAATTTAATAAATATGGTTTTCCTCTAGTTAACAAAAAGCTCCAAACTACTAATGCTAATATTTATATTTGTGGCAATGCTATTGGTGGTTATTCTCAAACAAATATTGCCGAACATGAAGCTGATATTGCTGTGAAACATGCTTTATTTCTATCACATTTTCAAGTTAATTATAATTATCTTACTATCACTATTTTTACTGAACCTAATGTAGCTCAAGTTGGCATGACAGAAACTCAAGCTAAAAAATATTATGGAGATGATGTTCAAACAATTTGTGAATATTTTAAAAATTTACCTTGGGCAAATATTACTAATAAAAATACTGGATTTTGTAAAATAAATGTTCTCAAAGATGGTACAATTTTGGGTGCTGTAATTGTAGGAGAAAATGCGACAGAAATAATAGAAGTAATAGCTTTAGCAATGGCAGAAAATATTAGATTACAAAAATTAGCTAATTTTTCTTATCCCTATACTACCTCCAGTAAAATAATTACAAAAACAGCCCAAGCTTGGGAATTAGAAAAACTTAAATGTAATAAAATATTAAATAATTTATTAGAAACGTGGTTTAATTGGCGTAAAACATGACTAAATTCATTGTATTTGAAGGAATAGATGGTTCTGGTACAACAACTCAATCTGAACTTTTAAAAGATTATCTCCTATTACAAGGTGAAAAAGCTATTGTTAGTCCTGAGCCTTCTGATGGTATTATTGGTAAATTTATTAGAAATATTTTACAAGATAAAAATTTAATTTCTCATCAAAATCAAAATTTTGACGAGCAAATGGCTTATTTATTTGCGGCGGATAGATATGACCATTTATATAATGAAAAAAATGGCGTATTTACATTGATTAAAAATAATTATTATGTAATTAGTACCCGTTATTATTTTTCTTCTCTTGCTTATAATGGGAATACTCCTGAAGAGTGGCAGTTAATTCAAACTTTAAATCAAAAATTTCCTCAACCTGATTTAGTAATATATTTAGATATACCTGTTGAACTTTCTTTAGAAAGAATTAAACAACGTTCTTTACATGAGGTTTATGAAAACAAAAAAAAATTGACACAAGTTAAAGAAAATTATTTTAAAATTTTTACTGATTATCAAGGATTTTTATTAAAAATAGATGGTACTCAAACGACTGATATAATTAGTCTTTTTATCCAAGATTCAGTTAATAAATTATTATATTATTAATTTATGTAAATAAATATTGATATTTTAAATTAGTTTATGTTATATCGCTAAATATCAAGATATAAATTTTAATTTAAGTATAAATATTAAAATAAAATGGAATTTTTATTATTTGAAGCAATTAAGGCAAGTGATGTAAAAAAAGTTAAAAAGTTATTAAAAATGGGAATTGAAGTTAATTGTTTTAATCAATCACGTTTAACTCCTTTAATCTTAGCCTGTCAAGAAGAAAGTTTTGAATTGGTTAAAATTTTATTAGAATCTGGTGCAGATGTTAATCCGATTAAAACTCGCTATGGTTTAACTCCACTGATGGTAGCGGCAAATAAAAATAATCTTAAATTAGTGGAATTGTTATTAAAATTAGGAGCAAATGTTAACGCTAAAAATGAAGATGGTAGTACAGCTTTAATGATAGCAGCTTATCATGGATATTTAACTATTGTCAACACTTTAATTAAAGCTAATGCGGAGATTAATATTCAAGATATACATGAAGATACCGCCTTAAGTTTAGCAATTCAAAATAATCATGTATCTATAGTTAAAACTTTATTAGAAAATGGAGTAAATGTTAATAAAAATTTAGGAGCTTTAAATTTAGCAATAAAACAAAATTCATCTGAAATAGTTGATTTATTAATTAGAAAAAATATAGACATAAATTGTCAAGATGGGCAAGGTAAAACACCTTTAATGCAAGCAGTTTTGTCAGGTGATTTGGCGATTATTAAACAACTAATTGCAGCAGGGGCAATCTTATCAAAATGCGATCAATCCGGAGAAAATGCTTTAACTTTAGCTGTAGAAACAGAGAAATTAGACATAGTTAATTTACTTTTAGAAACTGATATTAATCAACAGGAATTAAGTAAGGCTTTAATTACAGCAGCAGGAATAGGTAATACAGAATTAGTTAAATTATTTTTAGCAAAAGGCGTTGATATTAATAGTCAGGATGAGAATGGAGAAACCGCTTTACATTTAGCTGCCCTAGAAAATAATTTTGAAGTTTCTCAACTATTATTAAAAGCAGGAGCAAATTGTAATTTACCTACTGATTCTGGAGATACTCCTTTAATAGTTGCTGCTTTACAAGGTAACAAAGAAATTGTACAATTATTATTAGATAATCAGGCAAATCCTAATTTAGAAAATGAAGGAGAAACTGCTTTAACTTTAGCTTATTCCGAACAGCATTGGACAATAGTTAAATTATTATTAGAAAATGGAGCAAATCCAGATATTCGTTTCAACAAAGGAAAAACTTTATTAATGATAGCTGGTGATAGAAATAATTTACTATTATTACAGTGGTTATTAGCCGCAAAAGCTAACATAAATATTCAAGATGATGCCGGGGCTACTCCTTTGATGTGGGCTGCCCATCGAGGCCATTTAGAAACAGCACAATTACTATTAAATACAAAAGAAGTAGAGATAAATATTAAAAATAATGGCGGTTATACAGCTTTAGGATTAGCTAAATTTAATAAATATCTAGAAATGGTGGAATTATTAGAAAAATATGGAGGCATAGAATAAGTTTTTGAGGCAATATAACTTTAGTTTTAGTAAATATAAACGTGAATTTAAACAACCTTTAAAAACCAGTCATGGTATTTGGCAATTCAGAGAAGGAATTATTATTAAATTAATAGATAATCTAGGAAATATCGCTTGGGGTGAAATAGCTCCTCTTCCTTGGTTTGGTAGTGAAACTTTAACATCAGCTTTTACTTTTTGTCAGCAATTAGGAAATTATATTACTGACGATGTAATTCAAAATATACCTCATACATTACCAGCTTGTCAGTTTGCTTTTTCGGCTGCTTTAGAAAATTTCTTTACTTCTAAAAATCCAGTAATTAAATATAGTTATTTATTGCCTACTGGGGAAAATGCTTTAAAAATAGATTTTAAGCAAGGTTATGATACTTTTAAATGGAAAATTGGGGTTAATTCTTTTGCTCAAGAAGTTAAATTATTAGAAAAATTAATTCAAAAATTACCTACTAATGCTCAATTACGCCTTGATGCCAATGGTGGCTTATCTTTATCTCAAACAGAAGAATTACTTAAAATAACTGATAATCTAAAAATAATAGAATTTATCGAACAACCTTTGCCAAGCGATCGCTTTGAGGATATGCTAAAGTTACAGGAAAAATATCAAACTACTTTAGCTTTAGATGAATCAGTTGCTAATTTAAACCAGTTAAAGTATTGTTATCAGCAAGGATGGCAAGGCGTATTTGTGATTAAAGCTGCGATCGTGGGTTCTATTGTTAACTTACGTGAATTTTTATTAAAAAATAACTTAGATGTGGTTTTTTCTTCTGTTTTAGAAACTCCCATAGGTGCAAAAACTTCTTTAAATCTAGCTAGTCAATTTTCTCAGCGTGTGGTAGGTTTTGGAGTTGACCATTGGTTTAAAGATAATGAAATTAATTGGTTATAATTTTAATGATAGAATTGTTGGATTTTTTAAAAAAAAGAACTGATGAAACTTGGTTAATTAATTATAATAGTCAAGAATTTTATGATTTAACTTTACAAATATACGAGACTATTTCTGATTTTTCTCAACCTCAAAGAGTCTTAATTTTTAATCATAATTCTTTTACTTTTTTAGCACATTTTTTAGGAGCAACTGCTGCTAAATGTCCTATATTTTTAGGAAATTATGATTGGCAAGAGTCTGAATGGGAGCAGGTATTTAATCTGGTTAAACCTCAAATTATTTTAAGCAATACAACTATTCAACAAACAGATTTTTTTTCTAGTCAAAAAATATATAATTCTTGGGATAATTATATTATGATTCCCACCGGAGGCACTTCAGGAAAAATCAAATTTGCCATTCATTCTTGGCAAAGTTTAACTGCTTCTGTAACTGCTTTTCAGAAATATTTTAAGCTAAAACAAATTAACTTTTGTTGTACTTTACCTTTGTATCACGTTAGTGGTTTAATGCAGTTTTTACGCTGTTTATTGATGGGAGGTAAATTTTTAATTTGGGATTATCAATCTTTAAAAAATCATATTTATCCTGAAATTAAGCCCCAGAGTTATTTTATTTCCTTAGTACCAACTCAACTACAATTTTTATTAGAGCAAAATCCACAATGGTTAGCTCAATTTAAAACTGTTTTATTAGGCGGTGCTCCTCCTTGGCAATCTCTGTTAAATAAGGCTAGAGAATATAAAATTAATTTAGCTATTACTTATGGCATGACTGAAACTGCTTCGGGAGTTGTTACCCTCAAATCCGAAGATTTTTTGCAAGGCAATAATAGCACTGGACAACTATTACCTCATACTAAAATAAAAATTAATGAAAATGGAAATATTTATATTAATAGTGATTCTAATTTTTTAGGTTACTATCCTAATTTGCTTACTAATAATGATTACTTTCAAACCGATGATCTAGGATATTTTGACGAAGAAGAATATTTATATATTATAGGCAGAAATAGTCGCAAAATTATTAGCGGCGGAGAAAATATTTATCCCGAAGAAATAGAAGCCCTAATTTTAGCGACAGATTTAGTAAAAGATGTGTGTGTTATTGGTGTTGCTGATCACAAATGGGGTGAGGTTGTGACAGCAATTTATGTTACTAAAAATAATGATATTTCTGAGGAGATGATAATAAAAAAAATTGAAAATAAATTAACTAAATATAAACTTCCTAAAAAATGGATAAATGTAACAGAAATTCCTAGGAATAAACAGGGAAAATTACAATTAAATTTAATTTCATAGGAGTTATTTGGGTTTCGTTACCTCAACCCAACCTACTTTTAAAACAATTTTATTATGGAGATTTAACTGAATTTCTGTAAATATTGACATTCAATTAAAAAACTACCACGACGAAAACGGACAACCCAATAATCGCCGGGGCGACGATCTAAAATTATCCCTTCTTCCCCTATTTCTATTAAATCAGGAGGGCGTAACATGGGCATAGGCTCGGCAGTTTTTAAATATTTAGGTAAAGATGCTACCTTTACTCGATCGCCTACTAAAAAATTTTGACTCATTTTAGTTATTATTAATTAAGGTACTTGCCAAATGCGATCATGATATTTTTCTAGATTAGCATAGGGATCGACTGGTTCATGATGATGGTGATGATGGTGATGATGGGCATCTTGCCCGTGATTATGTCCAGCAGCTAATCTAAATTTACACATTTCACAATTCATATTTACTTCCCCTAACTGAGTTTCTATCTCTCTTTCCCTGACTAATTTGAGTAATTCTGATTGAATACCCATAGGCGGAAGACCAAAAATGGAAATTTCTGGATATTGCTCTTGTTGTTGTGCTGTTATTCTAAAAATCTTTTCTATTAATACGCCATTAAATAAAAAATAAGGCAACACAATAATTCGTTTGGGTTGATATAAACGCGCTCTTTGGAAACCTTCTTCTAAACGAGGATGGGTAATACCGATAAAACAAATTTCCACAGTTTTATAACCACTACCTTCCCAGAGTATTCTAGCCATTTTATACACATCACCATTGGCATCGGGATCGCTAGAGCCTCTACCAATAAATAATAATACCGTATCTTCTCGATTAATACCATGAGGATTGTGTTCGGGTTTATCTAATTGTTCTAATCGAGAGCTCCATAGGTCTAAAATACTAGGAGTAATCCCAAAATGCCTACCGTAGTGAAATTTTATCTCAGGATGACGTAATTTTGAGCGATCTAATTCGTTGGTAACATCAAATTTATTATGTCTAGCCGCAAATAATAAGATAGGTAAAGCTGACATTTCTTGGTATCCCTTGGCAACACAATAATCAATCCCTTCTTGAATTGTGGGAGTAGTTAATTCTAAAAAACAGGGAACAACGGGGCGAGAATCGTCTAAACTTTGATAAGCTGCGGCAAAATTCATAAATTCTTGACGACCACGTTCATCTCTTGTGCCATGACCAATCATTAATAATGGACGTTGTAAAGGTAAGAAGGGTAAAGATAATAATTGATTATTTTGTGATGCAGTTATCGTCATTCATTTTAGTTTAGTAATTGTGCTTTCATATTTTAGCTGATTGTGCATTATCTTTATATTGATTTTTTAATCAATATAAAGATCGAGAAAAGCAATCATAAAAAAATTATACTACAAATAAAATTAAAGCCAAACCCTTGGTTTAGTAAAATTTCGTTGAGCCTGAAAAAAGCGCAATAATTTCCAAACTTCCATAAACCATTGTTTAACTTCTGCGGTGGAAAAACCGAGATAACGACAGACTAAGCCATCTGCTAAAGTTAAAGTAACGCCAAAATCTGCAATATTATTATTGATATTATTTTTACCTAATGCTCTAACTTGCTCAATAAACTCTTTAGTAACAGGTTTACCAATATAAATTAAAGTTGCCACTAAAGGTTTACCAGCTAAATTATGAGGGTGATTAATAAATTTTTCATTACCAATAATAAATTGTCTATCTATCCATAAAGGTTGCCCATCTCGCCAGATTTCTGTAGTTGATTTCCAATTTCCTTCTGTAAATTTTTCTTCCCTGGCAGTACGACCAAAGCGAGTAATTTCCCAACCTAAAAAACTAGCTTTTTCAGATAAGTCTATTTGTAAATTTTGTTGATAATTACTACCGTTAAAAATAATATTTTCTAAAGGCAAATATTCTAAAAAACTTTCATCTTCTAATTTGATAAAATTATGATATTCAGCCAATTTATGTTCACTGCGATATACCTTTGTTGCGGCGGGTGTGGTAATAAATACTTGAGCCTTTGTTTGTAAAGCAACATTTTGAGAAAGAATATCTCCTCCAACTATTCCCCCTGCGGTATGTAAAATAACGCTATGACAAATATCTTTTCCTTCAGGATAAAAAGAGCGTTGGATTTTTAGAGGTGCTTGACTAAAACTATGAATTAAATTAGTATTACCTTGGTTATAAGCGTAAATTAAATCTAATTTACCTTGCCATTGTGAGTTCATGAATAAGTTTTAAAATTCAGTTAAACGAACTAAAGACAAACTAGCAGCGTGGGCAAATGACTAATTGTAATTATTTTTGGTAAAAGTTTTAAAATATTTGCCCACCCTACAAAAAAATAACTAAAAGCTAATCGCTAATTGCTATATTTACCACCAACGTAATTGTAAATAATTATTTTCTGCTAGTTTTAATTCTTGCTCGCTTTCCCATTCTACGAGTTGATAAGTACCAAAAACATGATCCCACCAATCTACCGCTAAACCAAAATTATGATGCCACATTTGATATTTATGATGTACGTAATGTACGGGCATTTTCATCCAAAAACATAACTTGGGGTTTTCGTGTTGTAATTGGTGAGCATAGGCTGAAAAAGCAGCATAGAAAACAGCCCCTAATACCCAACCAATACCAGCAGCATTAGAGATTAAAAACATAGGCCACATTAACAGTATAGTGCTTTTAATATAATCCCTAAATTCCCAAACCACCCCTTGCCCTTCATTGCGACGATGATGATCTCGGTGACGCTCGCCAAATTTACCTGGTTTGTGCATCAAGCGATGTACCCAATATTCCACTAAACTAGCGAATAAAAAAGCCGCGATAAAAAAGCCCGTGCCAATGCCTAAAATTTGCATTTCATTCATAAATCAACTTGCCTCACACTTTACGATTATATTTTAAAAGATATTTGACAATCAGAATTTATTATAGTTTCCTATTTTCATAATAGATGAATTCTAAATAATTAGTGAACTTTCTCATCTGTGTTCTCTTCTTTTCTCCTTGCCTAGAATGGTTCATAAAAAAAATGTGTTGCTATAACCTTTAAAATACCGCTAAATAATAATTGCCACAACAGGTTAAATGTTTTAAGCTGATAGGTTATAGTTTAATGAATTTTTCGATCAAAAAAAACAATGGCTAATTTTTTATTACCTATTTTAACTACTGTAGCTAAAATTATCAAAAATCAATTTATTAATAAAACCCACAAACCTGAAACAATACAAACAAACTTTTTATTAAAATTATTAAAAGCTCATCAAGATACAGAATTAGGACGCAAATATAATTTTAATAAGATTAAAACCGTAGATGAATTTAGGAAAAAAGTACCAATTCTTCCCTATAGTAGTTATGAGCCATATTTACAGCGTATAGCCCAAGGCGAACAAAATATTCTTACTGCTGAGAAAGTAATTTATATTACCTTAACCAGTGGTTCAACAGGTAAAAAGAAACTTATTCCTACAACCAGAAAATCCCAAGCAATAGTTAGAGATGCGAGCTTAATTAGTACGGGATTTTTAGCCGATAGTTTAGGAAAAAGAGGATTAAAATTTGGCAAACTTTTAGTAACTAATTCCGTACAACAATGGGGAAAAACAGAAGGAGGTATTGATTTTGGGCCTTCTAGTGCGGGGGTGTTGCGTTTAGATAAACGTCTTTACGAACAATTTTTTGCTCATCCCTATGAAATAATTAAAGTAAATGATAGTGTAAGCAGGCATTACTTAGCCTTACTTTTTGCCCTTTGTGAGCCACAAATGGGAGGGATGATTGCTAATTTTCCCATGTTAATTTTACGTATTTGTAATTATTTAGAAAAATATGCTGAGGATTTAATTACAGATATTGAAAAAGGAACAATTGCTAATTGGTTAGATATTAATCCAGAGATTAGAAATACTTTAGAAGCCCAATGGCAAGCTAATTCTCAACGAGCTAGGGAATTAAGAGATATTTTAAATAAAGAAGGTAAATTAACCCCAAAATTAGTCTGGAAAAATTTATCGGTAATAGGTACGGCAAGGGGTGGTACTTCTGATTTTTATTTTCAAAGATTTCCTTATTATTTTGAAAATACTCCTGTTTTTGGGGTAGTTTTTTCTTCGGCGGAAGGAATTTTTAGTGTTTATCCTGATGTGGATACCGATGGCAGTGTTTTAGCTTTAGAAAGTGGCTTTTTTGAATTTATTCCTCAGTCGGAATGGCATAAAGAAAAACCAGAAACTTTATTAGCAACGGAGGTAAAGGTAGGGGAAAAATATCGTATTTTAACCAGTAGTTATAATGGTTTTTATCGCTATGATATTGGTGATGTAATTGAGGTGGTTGGTTTTTATCATAAAACTCCTTTAATTGTGTTTAAATATCGCCAAAAAGGACAAATGTCTGCTACCACAGAAAAAACTAATGAGGCACATATTACTAAGGTAATGCAAAATTTATTGCCGGAATTTAATTTGACTTTAGAAGATTTCTGTTTTACTCTTTCAGAAAATGATTTTCCAGCACGATATTTAATTAATATTGAGTTAGCTGAAGGAGAAAAGTTAGAAAATCCTCAAGAATTTCTCCTAAAATGCGATCGCCTTTTAGGAGAAATGAATACCCATTATGAAATTAGTCGTAAAAGTGATATTCCTGCTCCTTATTTAAGAATTTTAGTCCCCGGAAGTTTTGCTATTATTCGTCAGAGATATTTAGAAAAAGGTATTCCCGATTCTCAATTAAAGTTTCCCCATTTGAGTGAAGATAGACAATTTTTAGAGGGAATAAATATTCTCGAAGAAATCAAATTATCAAGTTAGTTCGTGTTAGTGGCACATAGCTGTTCGCTCGTACAATAGTTTTTAGTTGCTTAGAAAATTGCGTAGGGTGGGCAAATGATTAATTATAATTACTATTAGTAATGGTTTTTAAAAATTTGCCCACCTTACTATTAATTCTACTACTCCGAAGAATAGCGATTCTTATAATTTTATCCCTTACTCTGACTGATGTCTAGTACCACTTTGCTTCGATAATCAATAAAGATAAAATTTCTGAATTTATAGATATAGTAAAAGAATAAATCGGATTTGTTTTATAAATAAATCCGTCCATAAATATTTCTTTAAAATAAGTATTATTTCTTGTTATATCAAAACAATTACTCCCAATATATCTAACAAAAGACATAAATAATCTTAGTTTGTGGTTAGTAGTTGGTGGTAGGAGGCGAATGGCCATTCGCCCGTACAGTAGTTATTAGTTATTAGTTAGTATTCGGCTAATCGCTAACCGCTAATCGCTAATCGCTAATCGCTAATTGCTAACCGCTAATTGCTAATCGCTAAAAGCTAATTACCTACTTGCTGCAATACCGATTACTTCAAATAAATCAGTAAAATTTTGATTATTAGGTAAAGCTAAATAGGGAAAAACTGAAGGATGCTTAGTTTGATTAATAGTAGCAGTTATATTTGGCTCTAAAGTAACTAAAGGTATCTGCAATATATTTTTATATTTTTCTAAATCCAATAAAACATTAAGGGAAAAATCAGATTTTCTTCCATCTAAAACTACAACATCTATTGACCATAATTTAACTAAATTATTAGCATAAGCAAGGGAATCGCAACTAATAATACGAGAATTTAAACCTGAAGCATAATTACTAAGACTTAATTCAAATTCTTCATTAAAAGGATATAATAATAAAATGGTTAAATTAGTTAGTTGATGATTATTATCTTTAATAGAACATTGACTTAAAAGTTGATAAATTTTTTCTTTTGTAATTGGTGCTTCAAGAGAGCCATCACTTTCTAAAATAGGGTAATCTAAATTTGTATTAAAAATTAAAATATTTTTAGTGTCAGAATCAGATTTAAGTAAATTAAAAATATCGATTTCTGATTTTACAGATAAACCACAATTAAGAAAAATAAAATTAGGTTTTAATTTATGGGCTTTACGATAACCTTCTATAGCCGAACGAGCAACAATAACATAATATCCTAATTGTTTAAGATATTTAGCTAACTCATTAATCAAATCAATATCCGTATCAACAATTAAAACTAATTGGTAATTAGCATTATTTTCTGTGCTTAAAGAAGATGGAAATATAGCAGGAAGCAATAAAGTAAACTCAGTTTTATCGTCAATTTTAGAAATAAAAGAAATATCACCTTCGTGGGCAAAAGCTAAACGTTGAGTAATAATTAATTCTAAACCTGTGCCTTGAAACTTACCAGTAAAAATATTTTCCAAAGGTTGACATTCTTCAAATAACATGGATTGTTGTTGGGGAATAATCCCGCAACCATTATCCCAAATTGTAAAAGCAATCCAATTATCCCAAAGTTCAACTTTAAGCCCTATTTTGCCATTTTCAGGAGTTAAATTAAGTGAATTATTAACTAAATAAGTTAAGATTTTATTTAACTTTATTTCATCAGCTATTATTTGTTTTAAACAGGGATTTATTTCAAGGTCAATTTTTGAATTAGTCTCAAATTTTTGACAAAATTTTTCACAAAAATCTTTAATTATTAATGATTGAGGTTGCAAATTTCCTTGTCCTGATTCTAGATAAGTTAACTCTATAGTTTGAGCCAACACATCCATTAATTGACGACTACTTTGATAAATTTGCTGAGTATAATGTTCTTGTCTTTGATTCAGTTGCCCTAATTCTTTTTCTTTTAATAAATTAGATAAAGCAACTAAAGCAGTAACAGGAGATTTTAACAAATGAGTCCAGCTAGTTAATAGTTGATTGTTAGAATTAATTATTTCTTGTAAGTCAAGATTTTTTATAGTTAAATTTTTATATCTATCTTCTATGGTAATATTTTGAGCTAATATCAACCAAAAAAAATGATCTACTAAAATTAAAGGTATTTTAATAAATTTCCAGAGTGCTTTTTTTTCTTCAGAAAAAGCATTAATCAGGTGGTTAAAATCTGTTAAAGATGTAATTGATGATTTATTTTTGATATTAAAATTATGATTTTCTTGGAAAGAATCTACATTATTCCTCTGAGCAAAACATGGTGGATATATATCTTTTGGGTAAATATCAATATATTGTTGAGATATATTTTGTTGCCAAATCAAATTTTCTTTAATAATTTCTCCTTCCCTTGTTTGTAGTTGTAAAGGTAGAGGAATTTGATCTAATATTGGCTGGATTAAACTAATTATTTTTTCAGGGGAAGAAAATGTATTTTCCTGTAAAAATTGCTCTTGATTAGCCAAAAACTTTAATAATTTCCATTGATTAAGTAACCCTAAGAAAACACCTTTACGATCGACTACTGTAATAACCTGTAATCCATCCCCTTGCAAAGAAGGTAAAAAATCCCATATACTCGTTTCTACAGATATAATAACTATATTTTTATCTATCAAAGAAGTAATATTAATTTGATACGGAAATTTTAACTGAGGATTTTTCCTTAACTTATTCTGCAATAATTGATGTAACAGGCGATTAGTCTTGATTAATCCTACTGGATATAATTTCTCATCAGTAACCACAATCAACTCATGTTTATCAGTTGGCAAAAGTTCTAAAACTTGACTGACATGAGCGTTATTATCGCAAACTGGTACATTAATCAGGAAATCTTGGAGATTATCAGGAGGAGTGAACATGAAATAGGTTCAGAATAGAGAATATCATTGAAATTATTTATAATTGATATAAATTTATTAAAATCTGGATAGACTCTTTTAATCTATAAGTAAATGTTAAATAATGTTAATTTTTAAAATGAGATTAAATTTCTCAATTTTTCGCATATTTTTGGTTCAAAACTTAACTTATCAATATATATCTAGTTATTACCTTGCAACTTAAATTATCAATTTGTATTTTTGCGCCCTCTAAAAAACTTAGCCAGTATTTAATTGAAGCCCTGGTAACAGATCGCTATTCTGTAAATATACTGGATTCTGGTCATGATTTTTTGAACTTTATTGGAAAAAATAAAGAGCAAATTGATTGCTTAATTTGTTTTAACAGCGATCGAGATAATGCTTTACTAATGGAATTGCAATCACAAGGAGTGCTGCTACCATTAATTATAATTGATTCACCAGAAATAAAAGAATTAAATAATACCAAAACTTCTGAATCATCAATTACTGATAATAGAAATTTAGATTATACTTATCATAATGGTGAAATAAAATTAAAGGATTCACAAATTCAAGAATTACCTTTATTTATAGATCGAGCAATTACTCAATTTTTATCCCTTGCTCCTGGTTGTGCTTTAACAGAAAAGAAAATCAATATTGAAGAACCTAAAAATGATACACCAACTTTTTTAATGTTGCAACAGCGACGCTTATCAGAAAAATTAAAAGAGAGACTTGGTTATCTTGGTATTTACTATAAAAGAAATTCTCAATTGTTTTATCGTAATTTACCAGAAGAAGAACAAAAAGAACTACTTCAACAACTACAACAAGAATATAGAGAAATAGTGCTTAATTATTTTAGCGATCACGAACTTCTAAATCAACAAATAGATGAGTTTGTTAATCATGCTTTTTTTGCAGATATTTCCGTATCTCAAGTATTAGAAATACACATGGAATTAATCGATGAATTTGCACAACAACTTAAATTAGAAGGAAGAAGTGAAGAAATTTTATTGGATTATCGTTTAACAATAATTGATGTTATTGCTCACTTATGTGAAATGTACCGTCGTTCTATTCCTAGAGAAGATTCACCATTAAACCATTATTCTTTGTAGAGTGAAATATTAAGCTAATCTTATTTTTAGCCAAAATGATAATATCCATCATACCATTATCAATATTGTCTTCTTTATAAATATATAACTTATCTATCATGAGTCCTTTAAAAAAAACCTACGTCTTAAAACTTTATGTGGCTGGCAATACTCCTAATTCAGTACGAGCATTAAAAACCTTAAAAAATATTCTTGAAGAAGATTTTGAAGGAGTTTATGCTCTCAAGGTAATAGATGTACTTAAAAATCCTCAATTAGCTGAAGAAGATAAAATTTTAGCAACTCCCACTTTATCAAAAGTATTACCTCCTCCTGTAAGAAAAATTATAGGGGATTTATCAGATCGAGAAAAAGTATTAATTGGTTTAGATTTACTTTATGAAGAAATTAGAGAAAGAGATCCAGATTTTAATTTATAATTTTTTAGTTTAGATCATAATAAATATTAGTAAATAAAAAATGAACAAAAATAATCAAAATAAAATTAATGATTTACCTAAAGGTGTCCAAAAAAATCGCACAATGATTGAAGGTTTTGATGAGATAAGTCATGGTGGTTTACCCATAGGTAGAACTACTTTGGTCAGTGGAACATCAGGAACTGGTAAAACTTTATTAGCAATTCAATTCCTCTATCATGGAATTAAATATTTTGACTATTCTGGATTATTTATTACTTTTGAAGAAGCACCTAAAGATATTATTGAAAATGCCTATAGTTTTGGTTGGGATTTACAAAGCTTAATAGATGAAGGAAAATTATTTATTCTCGATGCTTCTCCCGATCCAGAAGGGCAAGAAGTAGTGGGTAATTTCGATTTATCAGCCCTAATTGAAAGGATTCAATATGCTATCAATAAATATCAAGCTAAATTCGTCTCTATTGACTCCGTAACCGCCGTATTTCAACAATACGATGCCGCCTCAGTGGTAAGGAGAGAAATTTTTCGCTTAGTTGCACGACTTAAACAACTCGGTGTCACTTCCATTATGACCACCGAAAGAATTGATGAATACGGCCCCATCGCTCGCTTTGGCGTAGAAGAATTTGTCTCCGATAATGTTGTTGTTCTCCGCAATGTATTAGAAGGAGAGCGTCGTCGCCGCACTGTGGAAATCCTCAAATTACGAGGCACAACTCACATGAAAGGAGAATATCCCTTTACCATCACCGAAAACGGTATTAATATCTTCCCCTTGGGAGCAATGCGCTTGACGCAACGTTCATCCAATACCCGTAGTTCTTCTGGAATCAAAACCCTTGATGAAATGTGTGGGGGTGGTTTTTTCAAAGATTCAATTATTCTGGCAACGGGGGCAACTGGCACGGGTAAAACCCTGTTAGTCAGTAAATTTTTAGAGGAAGGTTGTCGTCAGGGAGAAAGAGCGATTTTATTTGCCTACGAAGAATCAAGGGCGCAATTATCCCGTAATGCTTTTTCATGGGGTATTGACTTTGAAGAAATGGAAAAAAAGGGCTTGCTAAAATTACTTTGCTCCTATCCAGAATCGGCAGGATTAGAAGATCATCTACAAATTATCAAGTCAGAAATTAGCGAATTTAAACCCTCTCGCATTGCCATTGATTCCCTTTCTGCTTTAGCTAGAGGAGTTACTAATAATGCCTTTCGTCAATTTGTAATTGGGGTGACAGGATACGCTAAACAGGAAGAAATTACCGGTTTCTTTACTAATACTACCGACCAATTTATGGGTGCTCATTCTATTACTGAATCCCATATTTCCACCATTACAGACACAATTATTATGCTGCAATATGTGGAAATTCGTGGTGAAATGTCTAGGGCAATTAATGTATTTAAAATGCGTGGTTCTTGGCATGATAAAGGTATCCGAGAATATAGTATTAGTCAAGATGGGCCAGATATTAAAGATTCATTCCGTAACTATGAAGGAATTATTAGTGGTTCACCTAGTCGTATTAGTATTGATGAAAAAACAGAGTTATCTCGAATTGTTCAAGGGGTTAAGGATAAATCCAAAGAATAGTTCGTGGTTAGTAGTTAGTAGTCAGTAGTCAGTATTCGGCTAATCGCTAACAGCTAACAGCTAAATTCTAAAAAATAAGAAAAAATATGAATAATAATGAATTACAACAGATACTTTTAGCCTATCAAACGACTGCTTTAATCAGTCAATTTAAAACAGGATTTTTGGCAAGGATTTCCCATGAATTGCGATCGCCTCTTAGTAGTTTAATATCCTTACATCAATTAATTCTTAATGATTTATGTGATAATCCTGAAGAAGAAAGAGAATTTATTAATCAAGCATATCAATCAGCACTTAAATTAATGCAATTAATTGATAATATAATTGATGTATCTAAGATAGAATATGGTTCTATTGAGACAGAAATAACAGAAGTTCAAGTTTCTCAAATTTGGGAAAAAGTTTATCATTTAACTCATTTACAAGCAACTAATCATAATATATCTTTAAATATTATTTTTCTAGAAGAAGATATAAACGTTTTAGCTGATGAAAAAATAATAACCCAAGTTTTGATTACCTTAATTGATACCGGTATTTCTCTCATGGAAAAAGGAAATATTAGAGTAACAAATAAAACTATATCTTCAGAATTATTACAAATAAATCTAGATTTTTTCTGTAATCCTAGTCAGTGGAGTGAGTCAGTTAATTTACTAGAAGAATTACCAGAACAAATTACCAAAGAATCTGTTAGGGATTTTAGCAAAAAACTGGAATTTTCACCCGGAATGAAATTAATGCTTTGTCAAAATTTAATTGAGACAATGGGAGGAAAAATTTCATTAATTAGTCCAGAAAATAATATAACCAGAATACAAATATTATTAAATTTGAATCATGAATAGTGCTGGTTCTACACTAAAGCTGTATCCTTTGCCAATCGCCCATCTTCCATATGTACAATTCGATCGGCTATATCGAGAATACGGTTATCGTGAGTGACTAACAGAATGGTACAATCCTGTTCTTTGGCTAATTGCTGCATAATTTCGACAACATTACGACCAGATTTACTGTCTAGGGCGGCGGTAGGCTCATCTGCTAAAACCAACTGGGGCTTACTAACTAAAGCACGGGCGATGGCAACTCGTTGTTGCTGTCCCCCAGAAAGGTTATCAGGATAGAAATTTACTTTTTCTTTTAAGCCTACTGCTTCTAAAATATCTAAAGTCATATTATTACGCTCTTCAAAAGAAATATCTTGGTGCAATCTTAAAGACATTCTGACATTTTGTTCCACTGTTAAACAAGAGAGTAAGTTATGGGATTGAAAAACAAAACCAATCTGATTGCGCACCTTGACTAATTCATGTTTGCTTACACCATAAAGTTCTTGTTCTAAGATTTTTACACTACCTGATTGTACAGAACCTAAACCACCAATTAGGGTTAATAGAGTCGTTTTTCCGCTACCAGATGGGCCAGTCATAATAACAATTTCACCAGCAGAAATATCCAAATCTACATCGAATAGAAAAGGCTTACGTAATTCACCTTTACCAAAGGCATGGTTAAGATTATTAATAGTAACAACACGGTTTAAAGGCATAGTTAATCGTTAGTGGTTATACGAGAAATTATTAAGTTTTTGAGTAGTTATTTTTCTGCTATTACTAACATTTCATAGTCTTCAGTTGTTAATCGATCCTGACGACTAAAAGCACCAAGTTTTGCCCCAAATATATCAATAACTTTAAAATTAAGTGTTTTTAAAAGCCAAGTTATTTCAGATGGTACATAATATCTCTCATTACACTGAATGTTCTTTTTATTTCCCAGATCGTCTTCAATATGTACAGTACCAAACTCTCTAAAAGTCATTATATCAAATAACTGATTATCGTATATCGCATTTCCTTCTTTACTTGCTGAAGCAAGAAATTCTTTAACCGAATGAAATAAAGGAAATAAGCCGTTTAAGGTGGTAAATATTAATTTTCCTTTCGGCTTCAAAGCGTTACTTGCATTGCGAAGAATTTGAAAATTCATCTCATCGGTTTCCATTAAGGAAAAACCTCCTTCACAAAGCATAATTACTAAATCGAATTCATCCGAAAAAGTCAGTTTTCTGGCGTCGTGGCGTTCAAAATTAATTGATAAATTCTGTGCGGATGCTTTTTCTTTGGCTTTGTTTAAAAGAGATTCGGATAGATCGATTCCTGTAACGGTATATCCTCTTTTTGCTAACTCAAGAGAATGCCTTCCACTTCCACAGCCAATATCTAAAATTCGGGTATTTTTGTCATAGTTTATTTCGTGTTCGATAAAATCACATTCTCCGATTGTTCCTTGGACGAAACTCTCGCGATCATATTTTTCAGCGTAATTTTCAAATAATTCTTCATACCACTGTTTCATTATGCTTTCTCCATAGATATATTTGCGATCACCTACTATACTAACAACTAACTATTAACTAAAATAGTTACTAATTTCATAGACAAATATGACTATTACTTTTAGCTTGATACGGTTT
>CAYPSO010000028.1:0-15588 GCA_964413275.1 uncultured bacterium
TTACCTCTTACCTCTTACCTCTTACCTCTTACCTCTTACCTCTTACCTCTTACCTTTTAGTTATTATCTTCTCCCCCCTCTCCCTTGTCCCCCCATTCCCTATAGTCTAACTATTTTCTGCCTCTATAGTTTGATTTTTCTGAAGTTTATTAAAATTTAAAATCCATTTTCTATACAAAAATACAAAAAACTTAATAAAAATTTGTAAAATATTATTAATCAAGTCAGTAGTTCTGTGTACTGATGCACTTATTAAAGGAAGTGGTAAAATTTAGATGAAAAAAACTGTAACTATTGAGAATTGGTTTCTAAGCGGTCATCTTATTTCGATGGTGTTTGGTTTAGCGGGACTATTGATTGTTTTACCGAATGCCGATTTAATCATAAATTTATCTGAATTTGGGCAAACTGCTTTTCGCTGGTCAATGGCTGGTGGCGGTGCAGTATATATGGTTCTAGGTACAGTAGCAGTGGCTATTTATGCCTATCGTAACTTAGGGATATGGCATTGGTTAGGTTTTATGCTTCCTGCTATAGGTATTTCCCTAGGTGCTGAGTTATTAGGTACTAGCACTGGTTTTCCTTTTGGTCATTATCACTATCTTGATGGTTTAGGTTATAAAATTGCTGATTTAGTACCTTTTACAATTCCCTTATCTTGGTTTTATTTAGGTTTTAGCACTTATTTATTAGCTAGAGTTGCCTTAGAAAGTAGATTTAAGTCAAATTGGTTAACTAATACAACTGCGATTGCCCTTGGTTCTCTCTTATTAACATCTTGGGATTTTGTATTAGATCCTGCCATGAGTCAAACAGATGTACCTTTTTGGTTATGGGAGCAACCCGGAGCATTTTTTGGTATGCCTTATCAAAATTTTGCGGGTTGGTTTGGTACAGGTGTAGTATTTATGACAATAAGTACGATTATTTGGAACATTAAACCAGTCGAACTAACTCAAGTCAACTTAAAATTACCCTTGATTGTTTATGTTGGTAACTTTGGTTTTGCAGCGATTATGAGTATTGGAGCAGGTATTTATATTCCTATTGGTTTGGGAATTATTTTAGGATTAGCTCCAGCTTTAATTTTATATGCGATCGCCAATGCTAAACAACAACAATTAATTAGAGAGCAACTAGAAAAAACCGTTAGTAACAGCGATTTTCAAGTACCCGTCTCACCCATAGAAATAATTAAATAAACTAAGTTTATTTAAAATAGCACTAGGTCTTTAGGTTAAGATCTAGTGCTATATAGTTTACAGTAAAAAATTATCGACATACAATGTAATTATGAAAGTGAATAACTCTAGTAGATGTTCGACAAAACCCGATTTTCTAACCAGCCAACGAGTTCAACAAACCCTACTTAATTTCTGTAATAGTTGTTTGATAGCAATCATAAGCTTGAGGACTAAAAGCAACAAAAATAACCTCTGAAATACTAATATTCTTCTTCTTTTCTAAATAAATTTTTACCTCATTTACTGCAATTTTAGTTGCTTTTTCTAAGGAAAAACGAGAAATTATAAATTTCTACTAATACAATTCTTCTGGATTATCTATTACAATCTCAGGTACAATAACTTCGACTTCTTGTTCTCTTGTAATTTGTTTTTCTTGGGGCGTATCCCGATAGATTCTAACAGGAACTTTTTCTAATTCTGGTAAAGCAATACGTTGTTTTTCCCTCATTTTATTCTTGACAAGTACCGGTAAAGGTTCAGCTTCTTCTAACCAATAACTAGCCACAGGAAGAGTATGTTCTAAATCTTCCAGTAAGCGAGGAATAATCATCACAGCGTGTAATTCGCCAATTCTTTCCGCTTCGGCAATACCAGCTTCAATGGCAACCGCTACGTTAGCAACTGAGCCACGAATAATCGCAGTACACAAGCCATCGCCAATGGTTTCATAGGAGGCTAACTGTACATCCGCAGACTTGAGCATGGCATCAGCAGCACCCACCATAGCTGGAAAACCACGAGTTTCAAGTAAACCAATGGAACGATTACTGAGTTTGCTATAACCTCTCTGATGTTGAGCAAGTTCGAGTAAATGAGAGCCAATGGGAAAAATAACCTCTAAATTAGGCAAAGGACGCGCAATTACCAGTTTAGAAACTAATTGTCCAAATTGTTCTGCTGTTCTTGCTCCTTCTTCCACTGCTAAACGAACATCGGCGGTTTTGCCCCTAACAATAGCAGTACAATAACCACTACCAATTTTTTCATATCCCACTAGGGTAACTTGGGATGACTTTAACATCATATCAGCCGTACCAACAATGGCAGGAAAACTTTTGGTGGAGACTAATCCTAAAGCACTATCTTGAAATATATTATGTTGATTTTGTCTGATTGGTTGTTTAGAGAGATGTAAATTCATATTTAGTTCTTAAGTATAAAAAAACGTTGCTGGGTTATGGTATGTTTAACTTCCTACTATCCAGTTTATCTGGATTGATGGTTAAATGAGAAAATAATAATTTATATTTGTGATTAGTTATTATGGATAAAAATCTATTTTCAGAAGTTGAAGCTCAGGAATTAATGCGATCGCTGCTTCATAAAGAAGGAAATTGGGTAGATTGGGGTAATATTTGTCAAAAATTACAAAAAGCTGGATATAGTAGTCAAATTATTTTTGAGCAAACAGGTTTTCAAACTAGTCAACAAAATCTAATTATTGTTGCGGCTCAAGTATATGAAAGTTTAGTTAAAGAAGGTGCATCAGAGGAATTATTAACATATTCTCGCGGACCTCGTAGTGATGTTTTATACGAATTACGTATTCTCAATCAACAACAAAGAGCGGCAGCCGCCGAGTTAGCTTTTACAAAAAAAATTGATGTAGATGAAGCTCACGAGTTAGCTCAAGCCTATAAGGAATTTTCCCGTTTGTCCCAATTACCAAATGGTTTTTCTGCCCATCCGGGGGATGCAATGGCTTACAAATATTGGAAGTTAGCTCGACAAAAAAGAGATTTAGCAGATAGATCTCGTTTAATTGCTAAGGGCTTAAAATTTGCTTATTCTCAGGAGGCAAGAAGCCAAATTGAGAAACTTTTAAGTGATTTTACCGTAGTTTCTCGTCGTAGCGCTCCTTTAATACCAGTTTATCGCTTAGAAAAAGAAGAAGATTTAGGCCGTATTGTTCCAGTCATCGGTAGTTTTCCTTTAACGACAAAAGCTTTAGAAAACGTACCTAATTTAGTCATAGAAGAACCTTGGGGTAATGTCAAATTTTCTGGTGATGCTAATTTAGTAATGTTACCTGGTTGGCAAGCAGTTTTAAAAGCTCAACAACCTGTAGCTATTTTTTGCGAAAGTGAGCGATTACCTAAGTTAGCTGGTAAATCTGAATTAGTTTTAGTAGTAGTAGATTTGCAATCTTGTCAATGGGATGTTAACAGTTATTTTCTGGTAAAAGAAGAAGAAAATTTAGAAATTCGTTGGTCAGAAGAAGAAACATCTGCATCAATTTTTGGACAATTAATTTTGGTTTTAAGACCGAAAAAAATTATTGATGAAGGCAATATTCTTGAGCCTTGGCAAATGGATGATTAAATTAGTTATGGTTTGCTGAAAAAGTTTTACCAGATTTCATAACGGTAGGGTATCGTTAGCCCCAGCGTAATACACCGTTACTGCATCGAATAAAATCTAAAATTCATCTGTAACCATAAATTGAGCGGTATTTAATTCTAAATTCCACTTATCTTTTAAAACTCCATAAATTCCCCAAATAGCCATCGCTCTTAAATAATGACTAGCTCTAAATGTACCCACAGCAGTTATAGCTTCAGGAGTTCTGAATTGTAAACCATTTTCATATACTTGTTTAACTACAGTTTCTGTTATTTTTAAAGCTTCTTCTTTCATGCCAGAATGCAACATAAAAGCGGCTATACCAAAATTAATTCCCGTCCAAACTTCTAAAGGATGGGTATCATTAGGATTTTGAGGACTGCCATCGGGTTTAACTCCATTAGCAGCTCCAAATTGTCCCTTGTGAAATTTCAAGAAACAGGAATCATAAATTTTATTCAAAGTAGAAATAACAAATTCAGATTCAACAACATCAGGTAATTCTAATAGTTGAGCGTAAAACTGTCCGCATAATTGATCCGCCATAACCACATCAGAATTACTATCAGTATCGAGACGATAATATTCACCATTCCACAAACTTTGATGATAAATTGCCCTAGATTGTTGCAACCATGTTTGATAAATTTTTAGATTATTTTCTATTGCTTGGGGAAAATCTGCTGGTTGTAACTGAGGATTCATCGGAGGATTATGAATCAAAATATCGCCAATTTTTAAGGCTGCTTCTAAAGCCGCAATCCATAAACCACCACAATAAGCACTGATTCCCCTTAACTTCCAATCGTCAAAAGTTTGATCCGGTGCGCCGGAATTTTTGGGAATACCGTCATTATCTAAGTCAAACTCCTTTAGATAGGCTAAAGTTTCCCCAATTGCCGGCCAACATTCCCATAAAAAGTCATAATCATTACAACCTGTGAGGAAAAAATCTCGATATACTTGCAAGACAAAATCGCTACCCAAATCTTTCCACAAATTACAATCCTGATAACTGGTGTAATTGCTTTTTTCCCAAGGATGCTCATTAGGTGCGCCTAAATCGTGAGGTGTTGCACCCTTAGCCTTACGAATCCCTGGAGCTTGATTGTAACCAATAATACGGGGAGTATTGTCTGCGGTGGGAATCGCCCTAGCAAATGCTTCTAACACAGATTTATCCAGTTTTGGCCAATGCATCAAAAGCCCAAACGAACCATATAAACGGACATCTAAGCTTTCATACCAACGATAATCCATACACTCTAACACACCAAATTGACCGATAGGATCGGTTTCTGTAGCTGCTGTCCAAAGTGTACCGCCTTGGGTAAGCAGATATAATTCGTTAAATAAAGCCATTTTTAGCCAATCTGGAAGATTTTTATCTTGTAAAATTGGAGATTGCCATTTTTCAATCTTATCTCGCCATAAATCAGAATGTTTTAAAGCTGTTCTTACCATTGTCCAGACATTATTACCAGTGCGGCCAAAAAAGTCTGTATAACGGCGATAATAGTTAATACCTTGGGCAAATTCCGTTACAGGTAAATCCCAAGCTAAAATAAAAGGAATTTTGCGAGTTTTTCCGGGCTGAATTGTAAAACGAATTGCCATTGCTCCGGCGATTTGTTCCCCTGGCTCGGCAGGTGTTTCGTCAATATTATCGGGTAATGAGCCATCATGGGCAAAATAATCCCAAACTTCGCTACCATCTCCATTGGGATTCCAGCGATTATGACAGAATACTTCTAAAAATGGATTAATGGCACTGGCAATGCACATTTGCCCTTCCCCTTCGCCGATTTGTTCGTGGGGCAAAACTCGATTAAAAATACAACCTACACGATGATAATCAGTAATCCATTGATTATAGTTACCTGTACTATCTCCCCAACGGGGTTGATATTCATAAACTGGGCTACCATCATCCCTAACTCTGACTTCTGGAGATTTGATCGCATTGGTGTGCCAACCTACAGTATTTTGCCATGTAAACATGATGCTTAGGGTAATGGGAGCATCTGTAGGGTTATGTACTGTCCATTCAAAAACACCGATAGGATAGCTTGCTTCTTGGTAGTTACCGCCCCAAATGGGAGAAAATTGTTCGCAAATTATTTTTGATTGAAATACCCCTTCGTATTGATACCAACTGCGGGGATAAAGGGCGTGATAAGTTCCTTTTTCTGGAGGATACCATGACCACCTTGATAATGTGTCATCTGTGGGTGGTTTTGTCGCCATAGCAAAGGTTTGAGGTGCTTTTCCTTCTGTTTTTTCAAAAACACTAAATTGACAGGCAGGAAGGACTTTAAAAATGTGTTCGCCACCGTCAAGATGCCAAAGATTAAATTCACCAAGGGAGGAGCGTCCAATACATCCCCCTCCAAATCCACCTAGGGGCATACCATGTTCTGGTCCGTCATCTAAATTGCTAGAATAGCGTACAGTGTAAGGATTTGCCCAGTTTTTACCGATAGGGCGTTTCCAAGCAACTTCAGGGATTGATGGTAATGAGACTTGATATACCATAGGTGGGTGATGATTAGGATTAAGCTAATATTTTAGACTAGCTTAAAGTCTATCATAATAGGAGTTCGTGGACTGCTTCGCATTTGCTTACGCAAACGTAGTTCGTAGTTCGTAGGGAGGCTTCGCCGTCGCTTTCGCGAGCGTAGTTTGTAGTTAGCAGTTATTGGTTATTCGTTATACATTTTATTTAATTATTAATTGGTGAAAAGTGTTGTTTAAAGAAAAAGTATTAAATAAAAATCAAGTTTTTAAAGTTAATTTTTGGACAATATTGGTAATTATTATTGCTGCTTTAATTTCTATTCCAGTATTGTTTGTTTTTAGTAGTGTTTTTTCAGATTCTAGTGAGGTATTAAGCCATTTAGTAGATACTGTGCTGAAGGATTATCTGACTAATTCTTTTTGGTTAATGATCGGAGTCAGTATTGGAGTTTTCGTCATAGGCGTAGGTACTGCATGGTTAGTGACTATGTGCAAATTCCCCGGTAGTAGCATTTTTGAATGGGCTTTATTATTGCCAATGGCTGCTCCTGCTTATTTGTTGGCTTATACTTATACGAATTTTCTGGGCTATTTTGGCTCTTTACAAACATTTTTAAGGGAAATATTTAACTGGAGTAGTGTGGATGATTATTGGTTTCCTAATATTCGCTCTTTACCCGGTGCGATCGCAATGTTTATCTTAGTGTTGTATCCTTATGTTTATTTACTAACCAGAGTAGCTTTTTTAGAACAGTCAACTCGCACCTTAGAAGCTAGTCGGAGTTTGGGATGTAACCCTTGGCGTAGTTTTTTTACCATTGCTTTACCTTTAGCTCGGCCTGCGATAATCTCAGGTGTAGCATTAACTTTAATGGAAACTTTAAGCGATTTTGGTACAGTTGAATATTTTGGCGTAACTACTTTTACCACTGGAATTTATCGAACTTGGTTTGGGAGAGATGAAAGGGTTGCCGCAGCACAACTGGCAGCTATGTTAATGTTATTTATTTTAGCTTTAATAATTCTTGAACGCTGGTCTCGTCGTCAAGCCCAATATTATCAAACCAGTAATAATTATCAACAACCTTCCCGCTATCAACTATCACCAATTAAAAGTTTTTTAGCAATTTTTGCTTGTATTTTTCCGATTATTTTAGGGTTTTTATTACCTTGTGGTTTATTGTTACAAATGACAATTGCAAACCTAGAAGAAACCCTTGATAATAATTTTTGGGATTTAGCTAGTCATAGTTTTATTTTAGCGGTAATTACGGCAATTATAGGAGTAATTTTTTCTGTAATTATGGCCTATGGACAAAGATTAAATCCTAGTTTGGGTATGCTTTTAGGAGTGCGAATTGCAGCGATGGGTTATGCCATACCGGGTTCAGTAATTGCGGTGGGAATTATGATCCCCATAGGTAGATTAGATAATGCTATTGATGAGTTTATGACGGCCAATTTTGGTATTTCTACTGGTTTAATTCTTAGTGGTACGATTGTTGCTTTAGTATTTGCCTATTTAGTACGTTTTCTGGCGGTTTCCTTTGGTGCGGTAGAATCTAGTTTGGGTAAAATTAAACCTAGCTTAGATGATGCGGCTCGCAGTTTAGGATACAATCCCACCACTACTTTAATTAAGGTGCATACACCTTTGATGTGGGGAGGGCTTTTAACTGCTGCGATGTTGGTATTTGTGGATGTGATGAAGGAATTACCGGCAACTTTAGTCATTCGTCCTTTTAATTTTGATACTTTAGCAGTTAGGGTTTATCAATATGCTTCTGATGAAAGATTAATTGAAGCTTCTGCCCCTGCTTTAGCGATTGTTTTAGTGGGTATGATTCCAGTAATTTTATTAAGTTGGAAAATTGCTCATTTTAAACGAAATTAAAGTTTGCTAAAAAAACATTAACTAATAACTTATGTTATTAGTTTTGTCTGTACAAATGTGCATATAATATTTATATGAGGTATCAATAGGATAGAAACAAGGCATTAACCAACTTAAAAATGATGTTGGGTTTCGCTGCTCAACCCAACCTACGAAATCGCCCTTACTTTATAATTAGACTGTCATTTAATCAAGCATTTATGTTCACTCGTGATAAGTTTCGACAAGTAAAACGATTAAAGTTTTTTTTGGAAGAAAAAGCTGAATCTGACCAATGGCTTTTCATTGCTAAAGATGATGATATAACTTTAGATATTTTGTGTTTAGCTATCAGAAAAGATTTTGATGAATTTGATTCCTATGTTGAACAGCTTGAAAATAATCAATTTTGTTATTTGCTATCGACTGCTCAATTAGAGAGTATTGTTCAAAACTTAAGATTACAGAAGTCTGTTTATAGAGATACTGACTTATTAGCAGCAGTTAAACAAAGATTTAAAACGAAGTCAGTAAAAAATAATAAATAATGTTGGGTTTTGCTCCTCAACCCAACCTACGAAATCGCCCTTACTACGGAGACCTTTGAAGGCGGTGATTATTTAAAGCTGATTGAAATCATTTTGGAGTAATCATAGCATGAAAAATCAACTCATTCCCTTTACCTCCCTAGTGCCATTTTTCCTGATTACCTTCGGTGTGACGTGGGGGATATTGGCGTTATTCATTCTGCTTCCTGAGCCTATGGTTTCGATTTTTGGTGAATTGACGGGTGAACATCCGCTATTCTTCTTGGCGGTGTGGGCACCTGCGATCGCAGCGTTCATTATCATCATATACAATAGTGGACTCAGAGGCTTGCGGCGTTATCTTTCTCGGTTATTGCTCTGGCACTGCTCTCCGGCTTGGTATGTCTTTTTATTGATCGGTATTCCACTGCTTTTTTTCAGTGGTTCGGCTTTAAAGGGCAACCTTTTCACGGAACCGTTTTCTTTTTCTTCAGTTCAATCAATGATTGTGGCATTGGCATTGACTGCAATCAAAGGCCCAGTTGAAGAATTCGGCTGGCGAGGGCTGGCACTGCCACTGCTGCAACGGAAGTTTGCACCTATCTGGGCAGGATTGATTCTGGGGGTGATTTGGGGCGGATGGCATCTGCCTGCGTTTTTGTTAAGTGGAACTCCCCAAGGTGGCTGGTCATTTGCCCCATTTTTTGTTGGTTCTATTGCACTTAGCGCAATCGTAACTCCGTTATTTAACAAATCGGGGGGTAGCATCCTGCTCCCTGCTGTGTTCCATTTTCAGTGCAATAATCCTATTTGGCCCGATGCCCAACCTTACGACACCCTCTTTTTTGCGGCAGCGGCCATTCTTATCGTCTGGATCAACCGCAAAGTCATGTTCAGAAAAACCGATGCCGTGACGGATGTCATTTTTTCATTAGGCCAATTTACAAAGAGCCAAAACAATTTGTAAACATGATAGTGAATAGCTTATTAGGAAAGGAAATAGTTATTATTCTTAAAACTACGAACCATAAACCACGAACCAATTTTACCTTTCCACACCTTGAATAACTGGTTTAATACCACTATCTTCAAAGGGTTTAGTATCGCCAGTCCAGTTAAAGTCACTAATTTTTACACCAATTGAACCAACTTGTAACACGGGATTATAACGTAAGATAATATTATAGGTACGGCGACTGTATTCTAAGATATAATCTGTGCTAATCTCTTCATTTTTGTCTAGGTTTAAATAAGTTTGAAAACCGATTAGAAATGGCCCAAAAAGTTGTTGACTAATGCCAAAAGATAGAGTTTGTTGATCGCTAATACGGTCGAATTTAAAGGGAGATTCATTGTCTATAAAAACCTTACTATAACCAACATTAAGACGGGTATAATCGAAAAAATTACGGGAAAAATGACCGAATTGTGCTTGTAATCCCACATTTCCACTAAGAGAATTTTGGTTATCGCCGTTACTATAAAAACTACCTACTGCTGTAATACCAGTATTTAAACTTAAATTGGGGATGACAAGTCGAGGACTATAACGTAAACCTTCTTCTCTAGTTGCAGGTAAGGCTTTACCTGTCCATAGGGGAAAACTTTTACTTAAGGCAACAGCACCTTGATAACGGGTTAAATTAATGCGATCGTTTTCTCGGTTTGCTTCTAGTAAATCTTGCCTGTCAGTTTCCGCTTCAATATTTTGTACCCCCACTTGAAAACTTAAGTTAATGCCTGAATCTCCCAGGGGAATACCAGGAGATGTTAAGATACCGCCATAACTACTTTGTACAGTCTGAAAGCCTTGAGAACCATTAAAAAAGCGATCGCGATAAGTGTATTCTAAACTAAGATTATAAGGAGCTTGAATATTACCAAAAGCCTGTCGAAAACGAACATTGGCACGGAAATTGTCCTCAAATTTACCTAAATCTAAACTGGTTAAAGATGCGGAACTTCTAATGGTTGTTCGCGGGCCAAAATCAACATTTAGTTTACTTTTCATGCCAAAAACATCCCCAGAAAATACTCCTCCCTCATCATTATCAAATAGAGCTTTTTGAATAAAATATTGGGGAGAGATAATAAATTCTAGGTTTTTATCTTTAATGACAGTGAAATTTCCTTGAAAAAATAAGCCTCCTTTTTCTTCTCCGTCATAACCCATCTGAAATATACTCGGTTGACGAGGTCTGCTATCAAAAACTAATTTATTACGAAAAATGGGTAAAGAGACGTTTTGATCGAAAACAACCCTAGATTTACGAGTTCTTAATTCACTAACTCCCTCTTCTATTTGAGTTAAGGTTGCAGTATCGGCTCTAATTTCTAATTCTGGAGGAGAAAAAGGATCGTTAGTAATTCTAACTTCTTTGGCTTCCCAATTATTCCCTTCAAATTCTATGCGAGAGGCTTCAAAACGGATTTTGTTTATGTTACCACCTGATTCGCCGACAGGAGAAGTATTTTCTCCACTAATTCCACCACTACCAAAACTATATCCGGGTTGGGCGGTAATATTACCTAAGGGTTGTTCTATTTCTGGATCGAGAATATTGGCACTATTGACATCTGTAGGTAAATTGATATTTAAGTCGGTACTGCTGGTAGATTGATCTACTTCTCCTCTGGCTTCATAGATTACACCACTATCTTCAAAGAAAAAATATTCAAAACGAGTTCCTTTTAATACCTGATTTCCCCGGGTTAAGGTAACATTTCCCTCTGCTACTGCAATGCGATTAGTTAAACTAACTTGTAGGCTATCGGCGGTTAAAATCGCCTGATTAAAACGCATTACTACTTTACCTTTTGCCGTAATTACCTGTTGTTGCTCATCGTATTCTTGGGTATCTGAATTAAGTTCGACAACGCTAATTTTTTCTACATCAACTGGCACTTTTTGTTGAGTATTATTTGAGTTATTTTGACCGACAATTAAATCAAATTCTTGTTTGTCTCCATACCTTGTCTGGGTGACTAAACGGGTAACATTTCCTGAAGCTAAATCGGATATAACTAAAGTTTGTTGAGAGGTATTTTCCGATGTTTCACTTTGGGCAATAAGGCTGTTAGGTTCAATGTTATTGATGGATTTTTCTTCCCCTGTTTTGCCAACATTGACAGAAACGCTGCAAGTAAAGTCTTCACAAGAAGATTTTTCCAGTAAGGGTTGTATTTCAGTTATAGCTGGTGGCTCGGTAGGGGGAAGATAAGGGAACATTTTCAATAATAATTAAATATTAATTTAGTAGGGGTTGAACATTGTTCAACCCCTACAGGGTTTATATAATCAGGTTTTTTTATAATAGACTTCTTGAATTCGTCAGGCAATAGGTAAATAGGCAATAGGCAATAGCGGTGGAAGCCCGCGACGACGATAGTCGCAAGGGAACGTCCACCAAGAGAGGCAATAGTTAGATAAATTCAGGTTTTCTGTATTAGAATTGATTTACGAGTTACTTATGCAAGAGGTCTAATTAAAGGGTGAGATTTACCCACCCTTTATCATATTCTCTTAGTCTAAATCTTTTCTGCCGGGATTCCGAGAAGGATCGCCAGAAAGAAAACCAAACATGAATAAACCGATAAAGAAAAATACAGTTATATAAACAACTATTTTCAGAGTTAGCATTTTTTATCTCCTTGATTAATTTATAGGGCGATCGATCGCCTTTTGTGAAAAACCTCTCAGGGAATTTCATTTTTACACACAATTGAGTTTACTTTAGCGCAAAAAGTGTCCTGATTCGTGACCTATTTTCCCAAAATTAGCAAAGGTGCGATACAATCAGCACCGATCTGTTTTTGTTGTAATTGTAATTATAATGGTAGGTTATTTAGTTTTTCTGACAATTTCCGCCGGCTTATACGCCATTTTTGGTTTAGGGCTAAATTTACAATGGGGATTCACTGGGCTTATTAATTTTGGTCATGTGGCATTTATGACTGTTGGTGCTTACACTACAGTTTTATTAACGTACCAAGGAGTACCATTAATTTTAGCTGTTTTTATTGGTGCTATTTTAGCTGCTTTATTGGGCTTATTAATTGGTACATCTACTTTAAGATTGCGGGAGGATTATCTTGCTATTGTTACTATTGGTGTTTCGGAATTATTACGTTTAATTGCTTTAAATGAGGAATGGTTAACTAAAGGAGCTTTTGGCGTGCAACGTTATCCTTTACCTTTAGCTAAATTCGATCCTAATTTATTAGGTAAGTTTATAATGATTGGAATCCTAACTGCGATCGCAATTTTTGGAGCTTATAAATTATGGCTTGGTTTAAATAAATTATGGCGCAAACAAAGAGGAATTGGTGCCCTGATTTGGGGCATAATTTCGAGTATTCTCCTTTTAATGATTTATATTAGTGGTGTAATTGCTCTTTATGATTACAACTATAAAGCGGGTTTAATGTTACTCGTTTTATTAGCTTTGGCTTTGATTTATTGGGGTTTAGAAATATTAGTTAATTCTCCTTGGGGTAGAGTTTTAAAAGCGATTCGAGAAGATGAAGAAATTGCTAGAGCTTTAGGTAAAAATGTTTTTTGGTATAAGCTTCAGGCTTTAATGTTAGGAGGAGGAATCGCAGGCATAGCGGGTTCTTTTTATGCTTGGCAATTAACCACAGTTTATCCTAGTAATTTTGAACCATTGCTAACATTTAATGTTTGGACAATTGTTGTATTAGGAGGTGCGGGTAGTAACCCCGGTACAATTTTAGGAGCTATTATTTTTTGGGCTTATGACTCATTAACTCGTTTTATTCTACCACAATTAGGTTTAAATAATGACGTTTCAGGTGCATTTAGAATTATGATTATTGGTTTAATTTTGATGATATTAATGATTTGGCGACCTCAAGGAATTTTAGGTAACAAAGATGAATTAACTTTAGGAAAATAATTATAATAGTAATAACAATTTATAGATTACAAAACATGGTTACAAGTATTGATATTGGCACTTTAATTGTTAAATCACCAGATATTTGCAATAATCGTCCTAGAATTGCTGGAACTAGAATTACAGTCCAAAATATCATTATTGATTATAAATCTGGTATTAGTGTCGAAGAAATTGCTCAAGAAAGAAGTCACTTAAATTTAGCTCAAATTTATGCTGCATTAACTTATTACTATGCTAATCAAGCAGAAATTGATACTTATCTTCAAGAACAAGAAGAAGAATATGAACTGATAAAATCTCAATGGATCAAAGGTCAATTATAGTGACTGAAATTATTTGGTATTTAGATGAAGATGTAATTGAACGTAGTTTAATTCAGGCATTACGCACTTCTAAGATAAATATAATTACTACTGCTGAAACTAATAATTTAGGTTCTACTGATGAAGAACAATTAAGATGGGCAAATAAAAATCAAAGAGTAATATATACTTATAATGTGGGAGATTTTTGTCGCTTACATAAAAAGTTTATTCATAAAAATATTAACCATTCAGGCATTTTATTGGGCAAACAAAAACGCTATTCAATAGGTGAACAATTGCAAGGTATTTTAAATTTAATGTCCCAATCATCCTCAGAAGAGATGAAAAATAAATTGTTTTTTTTAAGTGCCTACATAGTTAATTAGTAAAATAAATTTTACTTAAGATTAGAATATGGAAAATTATCACAATAATAAATTAGATATGACTTTACTTTCTGCCCAAGGATTACATAAAGGTTTCGGTGGTTTAAAAGCAGTAAATAATGCAAAAATCGAAGTAAAACAAAATAGTATTACTGGTTTAATTGGGCCTAATGGAGCGGGAAAAACAACTCTATTTAACCTACTTTCTAACTTTATTAAACCCGATGCCGGCAAAGTTATATTTAATGGACGAGAAATAAATCATTTACCTCCTCACCAAATTGCTTTACAAGGTTTTGTCAGAACATTTCAAGTTGCTAGAGTATTATCTCGTTTATCTGTTCTAGAAAATATGTTATTGGCAACTCAAAAACAAACAGGAGAAAACTTTTTAAATGTTTGGTTGCAAGGAAAACAAATTAGAAAAGAAGAAAGAGAAAATCGTGATAAAGCAATGTCAATTTTAGAATCTGTAGGACTAGCAAAAAAAGCTCAGGATTATGCGGGAGGATTATCTGGAGGGCAAAGAAAACTATTAGAAATGGGTCGAGCTTTAATGAGCGATCCAAAATTAATTTTATTAGATGAACCTGCTGCTGGGGTTAATCCTACTTTAATTGGTGAAATTTGCGAACATATTATCAATTGGAATAAACAAGGTATAACTTTTTTAATTATCGAACATAATATGGATGTAATTATGTCTTTATCTCATCATGTTTGGGTATTAGCAGAAGGCACAAATTTAGCTGATGGCACACCAGAAGAAATTCAAAATAATTCCCAAGTATTAGAAGCTTATTTAGGAGATTAAATGAATTTAAAATTTGATTGTTTATAATAAAATTAGTTAGTAAAAAAAATATTGCGATCGCACTCCTTATGGTAACAGAATTAAAACAAATAAATTATCCAGAAAGTGATGGTCAGCCTATGGCAGATAATACCCTACAATATCGTTGGATAGTTACAATACAAGGTGGTATTGACGCTTTATTTAAAGATAATCCTGATGTATTTGTAGCGGGAGATTTACTTTGGTATCCGGTAGAAAGTAACAGTAAAATTAGGGTAGCACCCGATGTGATGGTAGTGTTTAATCGTCCTAAAGGCGACAGAGGTTCTTATTTACAATGGCAAGAAAATAATATTATTCCCCAAGTAGTATTTGAGATACTTTCTCCCGAAAATACCTTAACAGAAATGGCAAAAAAATGGCAATTTTATAATAAATATGGAGTCGAAGAATACTATCTTTACGATCCAGATAAAAAAGATTTTAGTGGTTGGCTTAGGGAGGAAAATAACTTAGAAGTCATTGATAATATTAATAATTGGATTAGTCCCAAATTAAAAATTAAATTTGTTATGGGAGAAAATGAGTTAGAAATTTATCGTCCTGATGGAGAAAAATTTGTTAGTTATGTGGAGTTAGAAACTCAAAAACAATTAGCACAAGAACAATTAAAAC
>CAYPSO010000028.1:15688-45829 GCA_964413275.1 uncultured bacterium
AATAACTTCTGGAACTGATGTTGATATTTGTTTTTCTGGTAATATTGCAGTAACACAAATTACTTTATAAATCTAGTTAATAATTAATAGTTAATATTTAATAATAATTACTAGATGCCAAAGACTGGTATATTTACATTTAAATATTCAGGAGGATTGTCAATGCGTATTTTAATTATGGGGGGTACTCGTTTTATAGGAGTATCTCTGACAAAAATATTAGTTTCCCAAGGTCATGAAGTTGTCTTATTTAATCGTGGTAATAAACCCGTACCAGTTGAAGGAATAGAGCAAATTAAAGGCGATCGCAAAGATATTTCTCAACTAGAAGAAAACCTTTCTTCAGAAGATTTTGATGCTGTTTTTGATAATAATGGACGAGAATTAAGCGATACTCAACCTTTAGTAGAAATATTTAAAGACAAAATAAAGCATTTTATCTATGTTAGTTCAGCCGGAGTATATTTAAAAACAGAGCAAATGCCCCATTATGAAGGCGATGCAGTCGATCCAAAAAGTCGTCATAAGGGTAAACACGAAACTGAAGCTTACTTAAGTAATGCTGGTATTTCTTGGACTTCCATTCGTCCTACTTATATTTATGGCCCGGGAAATTATAATGATTTAGAAGCGTGGTTTTTCGATCGCATAGTTAGAGATAAACCTATTTTAATCCCCGGAGATGGTACTGCCATGACTCAACTAGGTCATGTTGATGATTTAGCTGGGGCTATGGCTGCGGTTTTAGGTAATGATAAAGCTAAGGGACAAATTTATAACGTATCAGGCGATCGCTTTGTGACATTTACAGGTTTAGCTCAACTTTGTGCAGAAGCAGCCCAGAAAACCGCTCAAATCGTTTATTATGACCCAAAACAGTTTGATTTCGGTAAACGTAAAGCATTCCCCATGAGAGTTCAACATTTCTTTGCTGATATTCATAAAGCTCAGGATGAATTAAATTGGAAACCTAAATTCGATCTGCTTTCAGGCTTAAAAGATTCATTCCAAAATGATTATTTAGCTTCCGGGAGAAATCAAGCAGATATTGACTTTTCTACCGACGAGGAAATATTAGGAAAAATATAAATCAGACCTGAAATTAAAGTCAAGGCTACAGCAAGCCAAAAGGCAATCATACCCCAAGGATACTGTAAAAAAGGAACAGGAGCAATAAGTAGGGCGATCGCAAGAATTTGAGTTACGGTTTTGAGTTTTCCCCAAATATTTGCACCTACAATAGTATTATTACTGGGATTAACACGCCAACCTGCAATTGCCAACTCTCTACTTAAAATTAAAAATACTCCCCAAGCGGGAATTTGTTGTAATTCTATTAACATCAAAAAAGGGGCAAATACTAATAATTTATCAACTAAAGGATCGAGAAATTTCCCTAAATCGGTAACTTGGTTTAATTTTCGAGCTAAATAGCCATCTAGCCAGTCAGTTAATGAAGCAATTAAAAAAATGATTAAAGCGAACCAACGATGATTAGTGCTAGGGTTAGAGAGAAAATAAATAATAAAAGGAAGACCAAATAAACGAGAAACCGTAATCCAAGTAGGTAAATTCATAAAAATTCAAGAGAATAAATTTACCTTAATATTGTTACATTTTGAATTGTTACTTGTTATTTTTATTATTTGCTAACCGCTAATCGCTACAAACAAAAAAAACCAGACCAAAAGGTCTGGAAAATAGAGCAAATTATCAATCAATGTCAAAGAAAAAACAAATCTGTTAGTAAGCACCTTTGCGGTTTAAAACTACAGCAATAGTGAGGAAAATTAGGTTAACATCGTAGAGAATAGACCATTTTTCCTGATAATTTAAGTCAAGAGAGACAATGTCTTCAAAATTAGAGATTTTAGAACGTCCTTTAGTTTGCCATTCTCCCGTCATACCGGGTTTAACATTTAAACGATGATAGTGATGGGGTTTATACTTAGAAACTTCATCATTAGTAGGAGGACGAGTGCCAACTAAACTCATTTCTCCCTTAAGTACATTCCAAAACTGAGGTAACTCATCTAAGCTAGTACGACGGAGAAAATTTCCTACACGAGTTACACGAGGATCGTTATCATTTTTAAATATATGACCTTTTGCTTGATTTTTAACTAAGTGTTTTTTTTGCTCCGCTTGACTAATCATAGAACGAAATTTCCAGATACGAAAAGTGTTTCCGTATAATCCACAACGTGATTGGCTGAAAAAAATAGGTCCTGGACTATCTAACTTAATGGCAATAGCAATGGGAACAAATAAAATAGCAGTGATTATAAGACCAACTAATGCGCCTAATATGTCAAGAGTACGCTTACCCTTACTTAAGACTGACTTATGCAAGAGAAATTTATCATTCACTTTAATTACGGGAAATTTTTCCGAAGGACAACTTTGCGATAAAAAGTTCAATCTTAATACGGTGTTCATGATTAAATAATTCGGTATAATTTGTTACTTAAATGTTTCAGTTTTTTTACTTACATCTACTATAACCACAAAAAAAATGATTTTTACAGAAATCTAGTAATCTTCATCAAATCTTTAAAAAAGTCAACCTTTTTTAAAGATTGTGTAAAGTCAACAAGGTTAAAATGATAATTTTTCCTCTATAAGATAATCTGAATAAAGATTCGGGCTTAAATAAAATAATTTTTTGAATTTTATAATTATGGAACAGCAATATCAAAACGATAAACAATCCTCTGAGAATTCTAATTCTCTTAACAGTGTTCCTTTCTTTCAAGGATTACCCAGTGAAAGTTTCAAAAGAGCAATTTCTCATATAGTTACCAGAGATCATCCTCCTAATCAAGTAATTTTATTAGAAAATGATTGGGGAGGATCGGTTTATTTTGTTTTAAGTGGATGGGTAAAAATTCGTACGTACAATGTAGATGGTAAAGAAGTAACCCTAAACATCTTAGGTAAAGGAGAATTATTTGGAGAAATGGCTGCCTTAGAAGATGTACCTCGTTCTACAGATGCTATCACTTTAACAGATACGAGAATTGGTAGTATCCCCGCCCAAGACTTTGTCGAATTAATTCATACTGAACCAATGGCAGGTTTGAATTTAGCTAAATTGATGGGCAAACGTTTGCGTCAAGTTAACCGTAAATTAAGATTAAGAGAAGCTGATGCCATGTCGAGAGTAGCAGATACTCTACTTTTTTTAGCTGATGGGCAAGGCAAAAAAGGAGAAACAGGTACAGAAATTCCTAATTTACCCCATCGAGAATTAAGTAGTCTGAGCGGATTAGCTAGAGAAACAGTAACTAGAATATTAACTAAATTAGAGAAGAAAAAATTAATTCAACGAGAATCTGATTTTATATGTATTCCCGATTTAGCAGCATTGGAAAATATTATTGGATAATTAAATGTAAATTTATCTTGAGGAAACAAATCTTTTGATTGATGATAATACTAACTGGGTTGATGGTGAGGAAAAAGAAGTAGCTAAACCAACGACTCCACCAACATTTACACCAGAAAAAATAGTTACACCCATTAAAACTTTAGTACTCGTAGAAACGGCTTTTTTGGCCAGTACAGGTAGTTTAATTTGGTTAATTAATTATTATTTTCCCCTTGGCCCTTTATTACGACTTTTTTTTCCTTTACCTATAGCGTTAATCTATTTACGTTGGGGAAATCGTGCTTCTTGGATGACTGCTTTAGTTTCTGGTTTACTATTAACAGTTTTAATGGGGCCTGCTCGTAGTATTGTATTTGTAATTCCTTATGGAATTATGGGAGTACAATTAGGTGCTTTATGGAAAAGAAATGCTAACTGGCTCTTATCCATGTTTATGGGGACTATTATCGGCACTTTTGGTTTCTTTTTCCGTTTTTGGTTATTTTCTCTACTTTTAGGAGAAGATCTTTGGTTATATGTAATTAATCAAATAACTGGATTAGCCGATTGGATTTTTATTAAATTAGGCCTTTTAGCTCAACCAAGTCTTTGGTTTATTGAACTTTTAGCGTTTGGGCTGATTGTTATTAACAGTTTATTTTATATATTCGCTGTTCATTTAGTAGCTTTACTAATACTAGATCGATTAGGTAATCCTATTCCTCGGCCTCCAGAATGGTTAAAAGTTATTCTAGATTATGAATGATTATTAGCTTTTAGCAATTAGCAATTAGCGATTAGCGATTAGCGATTAGCCGAATACTGACTACTAACTACTGACTAAATGATTAAGGCTTATACAGAAAACCAACTCGCTAACCAATGGTTACTTAAGTACCAAGGAAAAAAACCACTTTTTGCCTGCGTATTAGGTTTTACTGCTACTGGATTAATCCCTAATATTTCCGCCGCAGGAGCAACCCCCACTGACAGAAAATATACGGCGATCGCAGACGCTGAATTTCTTATCAATGGACAACAACCATCTCCTCAATATCCCTTACCTCCTCTAACTCAGGGTGCTTCTCCTGTTTTGATTTCCCGTGCAGTAGTTAGCTCTTTATCTATCCCCGTATTTTTACTTAATGCTGGTCTTCCCATACCTCCACCAGTACCCTATATTGATTTACAAGGGATACCAGCTAATTGTCTAACTTCTGGCCATGCTTTACCCTTAAGTACAGTAAAACATTTATTTGAGCGTGGTTTAATCTGGGGAGAAAAATTAGTCAGTAAAGCAGAATATTTAGTTATTGGTGAATGCGTAGTTGGTGGTACTACCACAGCCCTAGCAATTTTAACTGGTTTAGGTATTAACGCCATAGGTAAAGTTAATAGCAGCCATCCCCAGTGCAACCATCAACAAAAATGGTCAATAGTTCAAAAAGGGTTAACTGCTGCAAATCTATACCCTGTAAGTAATTCAGTCAATCCTTTTGAGTTAGTAGCCGCAGTTGGCGATCCCATGCAAATCGTGGCCGCAGGCATGGCGATTAGTGCGAGCCGTCATGGGGGAGTAATGTTAGCTGGAGGTACGCAAATGTTAGCTGTTTACGCTTTATTAAGTTCTTTGGTCAATTTTCTCGATTTAAAGGTTAATTTCGAGGAAATAGTAGTCGGTACAACCCGTTGGGTAGCAGAAGATACTACAGGTGATACTGTGGGTTTAGCCGAAAGTATTAAGAATGTCCCTTTATTAGCTACACAGTTGAGTTTTGTTAACTCTCCCTATCCAGTATTACAAGCTTACGAACAAGGATATGTTAAAGAGGGTGTAGGTGCGGGAGGATTAGCGATTGCCGCAAGTTTGTGTCAAAATTGGACAAATCAACACTTTTTAGAAGTTATTCACCTAAATTTTTGTCATCTTGATGAGGTTTAATAGTGCAGAATATATCAATTCAATCTCAACGACAATATTTATTAGAAACACTACAACAATGTCGCCAACATACTTTAGATTTATTTATTGAGATAAATCGAGAAACTTTTGCGAGTCAAGCACATCCCGATTTTAGCCCCATTGGTTGGCATTTAGGACATATTGGCTTTACAGAAAGTTATTGGATTTTAGAAAAATGTGCTAATTTATACCCCTTATTTCCCCAATATCATCGACTTTTTGCTGCCGATGGTTTAGCTAAATCCGAGCGAGAAAATTTACCAGAAGTTGAAGAAATTTTAGATTATTTAACCATAGTAAGAACAAAAATTTTAAATTATTTAGAAACTGCACCAATTCAACAACAAGAAAGGCTTTGGCATTGGTTAATACAACACGAAAGCCAACATAGTGAGACTATTACATTTATTCTACAATTACATAACTTACATAAAAATAAATATCTTTCATTAATTACTAATAATAAAAGATTAAATAGTCTTAATAATGAAATGGTTGTAATACCAAAAGGAGAATTTTTATTAGGTAATAACAATCTACAAGGAATAGATAATGAATCACCCAGTAATATAGTTAATCTAGATCGATTTTATCTGGATAAATATCCCGTTACCTGTTATCAATATCGAGAATTTATGGAAACAGGAGGTTATCAAAAACAAGAATTTTGGTCGCCAGAAGGTTGGAAATGGTTAGCAGAAAATCCTGTTTCTCATCCGTTATATTGGAGTGATTCGAGTGATTGGCATAATCATCCTGTTTGTGGAGTTAGTTACTATGAAGCAGAAGCTTATGCTAATTTTATTGGTAAGCGTTTACCCACAGAATTAGAATGGGAAAAAGCTGCCAGTTATGATAATTTAACCAGTAAAAAATATCTTTATCCTTGGGGTAATGAAAACTTAAATAGTCATCTCTGTAATTATAATTTATTAGTTGGACATACCACACCAGTAAATACTTATGCTCAGGGAAAAAGTAGTTTTGGTTGTTACGATATGTTAGGAAATGTGTGGGAATGGACTAATTCTTGGTTTACTGGTTATCAAGGTTTTAAATATTATCCTTATCGGGGCTATTCAGAAGTTTATTTTGATAATAAACACCGAGTCATAAGAGGAGGAAGTTGGGCTACTCGTCCTTGGGCTTTAAGGAATACTTTTCGTAATTGGTATAATCCTTGGATAAGACAAATTTTAGTTGGTTTTCGTTGTGCCAGTGATTAATAATGAATTACCCAACCCCCCAATCCCCAACAGCAAGACTTGCTCAATCCTGGGGGAGCTCAGTTAGCTTTTAACATCCTTATATTTATCTAATTTATAAAATCTCTACACCAAATCTCAAAAAATCTAGTAAATAAGTTTATTAAAAAATCTGCATATTATAGTTATTAAGTATCTTAAAAATCTAAACTTTACTTTATTGGTGGAATAAGCTTAAGTTTTTCAAGACTGATTTTCATCAATTGTAGATGGATTTGGATGACTGGCAATAATGGCTAACATAAACCACCATAAAGTATTAATTTGAGGACGATACCAAACAGTATCTACTAATCCATGAGCTAACAAACCAGCAATCGCAGCTAGGGCAGCCATTAACCAAAATCCTTGGTTATTATTAGTTATCAGGGCGGTTTTTACTTTTAAAATAGATTGATTAATAGCCACAATAAGTATCCAGAAAAAACAACTTAAACCAATTATTCCTGTTTCCACTGCTGTTTCTAAATAAATGGAATATGCGCTTAAAGCCGTATAATTTGGACGCATATAAAGGGGATAAACTTTATTAAAAGCAGTGTTTCCAGGGCCAATACCGATTAATGGTCTATCTTTAATCATCTCAATTACTGATGACCAAACATTAATTCTAAAATTATTGCTACTATCGTCTCTACCTGCAAAAATACTGAAGATTCGTAAACGCAAAGGCTCAACAGCAATTAAACCGATAATCAGCAAAGTTGTTAACGAGCCTAAAACAATAGGTAGCAACCAAGCCCGCCAAAAACGAGGTAAATAATCATTAAACCAATAACGGAAAAAGAGCAAAAAAACAGCAATTATTGCCATCATCGCAATCCAACCGCCTCGACTATCGGTAAAATACAAACAAGCAGAATTGACGATAAACATAGTAACTGCTAAAGCTTTTGGCAAAATGCCACGCCAGACAAAAAAAGCAGCCACCGAAAGTGCGATGGCAGGTAATAAATATGCAGCTAATAAATTAGGATTACCTAAATAACTATAAACCCTTGTATCTTCTGCTAATAGGGATGTAGGATCGTTCCATGTTGCTAGTTGTTTAACTCCAAAAAATTCTTGCCTTACTCCATAAGAACTTACCACTAAAGATACATGAAGAAAAATAGTAATTATCCAATTTCTTAAACGTTGGGATTGTAAAACTATAGCAAATAAAGCAAACAAAAGTAGATATAAAGTTAATTTCACTAAACCTGTCAAAGCTGCAGATTTAACGGGAGAAAATGCTGTAGCAACAGCAGCAATTCCCCAATAAAGTAATAATAAAAGGTGGATGGGAGTAATTAAGGTTTTGCCATTATCCCCTATAGTTATTAAAAATAAGTAAGCTGCCGCAATTAATAATAATAAACCGATTAAACCTGTAGAAACAAAAGGAGATACACATAAAATTACACTAACTAACAGTGCGCCAATGGGCAAATCCCACTTCAATAAAAAACTTCCCTCATGCCAAGATTTAAGTAACCCTACCCAAACAGAAAAATAGCTGGCTTTAAACCATTTTTGAGCAGGAAAATTAGTCAGAGTAAATTTAGTCCAACTAGAATACATAAAAAATTAATTATTACCTGTTAATCTACTAAACTGTAACACATAACTATAACCAGATTGTTCAGAACCTTGAATACTGATATTCCCTTTATGAATTTGTGTTAAATAACAACTCAGTAATAGTGTTAAAATTTGTCGGTTATTACCCGAACTATTTTTGTCTTTAAGGTTACTCCAAGCCTCAGCTAAATGATCATAAGATAATTTTATTGTTTGAAGATTAGAAGACAATAAATCATTAGTTTGTTTTGATTGATAATCTTCACCCAAGCACCAAGATAAAATCATATTAATCAAAGATGATTGATAGTCGCTACTCTGCAAACCTTCTCCTAACCAAGAATGGGAAGTCCAGATACTAATATTAAGAAGTTCAACTTTTCGAGAAATGTGAATACGTACTTCACTATTTGCTTCAGCCGAACTAATTACACTAATTAATAAATAATGCAAACATTGTCGTATTTTCTCTTTATCTAATTCCCAAATTTTATTTCCCGGTTCTATACTTAAAGATAGTTTTTGTTTATGTTCAGTAGCTACTTTTTCTAAACTACTAATTATTTGTTGGCATAACATTTCTAAATCTACTGGTGCTATTTTGAGAGTTTTATTATTTTGGTTAAAAATATCTAAGCCAATTATGTCATCAATTAATCTACTTAAGTTTTCTCCACTACTCGTGATAACTTCTATATAATTTTTTTGTTTTTCATTTAGTTCTCCATAAATCCCTCTATTTAAAACACTTGACATTCCAATAATAGACGTAAGAGGTGATTTTAAATCTTGTAAAATTTCTTTTAATAAATCTACTTTAATCTTAAAGATTTTATTCTCCTCGATATTACGCTCCGAATTAGAATTAGAAGTATTACTTGTAGCTAAAAATGAGACATTTGAAAAATCTGGAGATAGATTTTTTTCACTAGATTGTGCATTTGTTTTTACTTCTATTTCTGAAGTTTTATTTACACTTGTTTCCCATTCTCTTAAACACCAACGAGCGGTTAAATTTAAAAACTCAATATCTTTTTCTGTAAAATGGCGAGGCACTAAATCCATAACTGCTAAAATTCCAATAGCAATATTTTCAGCAGTAATTAAAGGAGTACCAACATAAGCTCTAATGCCATAGGATTGAGCTAAAATACTCTGAGAAAAAAAAGAATCGCTAAAAGTATCTTCTATTAATAGGGGCTGTTTACTATCGATCGCATAAACAGAAAAAGAATCATTTTTAGGGATTTTACGATTGACAGCTAACTGGTTCATTAATCCTAAATTAGATAAACCTACGGCTGATTTTATTATTAATTCTCCGGGTGAGATCACCCCTAAAATAGCAATAGGAGCTTCTAAAAAATGAGCAACGGTTTGAGTTGCTTCCTCAAAAACAGCTACAATTTTTTCATCTAACAAACCCAAATCTTTAATCTTATTAAATCTTCGGTCTTCTCTTTCTTCTGTCGTTAGTCCATCTAAATCACAAAATAGTTTATTTCTTAAATTAATCATTATTCAATAAGTTTTTTTCTTTTATTGTAAAAGGGTGACTTATTATCTATTTATTCATAACAAGTTACACCCTTTAAACTGAATTTAAGTTTTTTTTGACCACACTGGATGTTGAAATAAAGACGTAATTACTTTTGCTCCTCTTAACTGATTAGAAGTGGGAAGATGGCCAGGAGGTGCGCTCAAATCCCAAATAAATTCATGGGGATAACGAGTCCAATTGTTCCCATTTTTCCAGTTAATTTTAGTCCATAATTTATTAAAATCACAGCCTAAAGATAACCAAATTTGACGCTGCACACTATAACCAAATTTTCCCTCTGAGTGCATTAACCATAATCGATCTATGGTTTTGAGATCGGTATCGGGAAAATTATCAACTTCACTAAAATAAACCCATTTTCTTGCTAGGGCTGCTTGCCCTGCTAACTCACATAATTTTTCTAAGGTGATTAGATCGGCTTGTTGAAAATTTTGTTCAACAAGTGCGTTTTGCAAGGGTAAATAATCTATTTTTCGTGGGGTTTTATCTGTACCTTTAGCGTCACTTTCTAAGGGAACAATACCTGTAGGAAAATAGTTTTCTAAAAATTTACTAACTTCAGAATTATCTAATTGATAAAGGGTTTGATAAATTTTACCTACTACCAAATTTGTAAATTGAGATTTATTTTCTAACAAAAAATCCTTTAAGACTCCAATGCCTTCATCGCTATTAACCAATTCAGGAATTATTTGGAGTTGTTTTTTTTCTGTTAGAGATGGAAACTGAGAATAACTATCGCTTAATGTATTCATAGAAAATGAGCTTGAGACTAAGTTTTTCTTAATTATTAGATTATGATTTGTGAGCTTTAATAACTATTAACAGAATAATCATTAACAATCTGATTTTTGATTTTAAAAGTCATTAATCTAATTGATGAAAATCTTCATATCTATTAATAATTATAACTGTCTAGTTACATAATTTTTAAAAACTAAATAAATTAACCTACAATAATATAAATGAATAGGGTTCATAAAAAAAGATTATGGTTGGAGATTACTAAATCTTAAAATATGATTAATAATTTTAGTAGTTGAACTAGGAATTTCTACTTTAATCAATGCGATTTTGCCTCCATAACTAGCAACGATAGGCGCTTCTGGTAAAGTTTCTGGAGTATAATCTCCCCCTTTAACGTAAATATCTGGCTTTAGGGCTTTAATTACCTCTATAGCTGTAATTTCTGGAAAAATCACCACTCGATCCACCGATTTAAGAGCAGCTAAAACTTCTGCCCTTTCTGCTTCAGGAATAATAGGTCGAGGAGGAAAACCCGCTTGAGGAGGTTTAATTTTCTTCACAGAGCGATCGCTGTTTAAACCCACAACTAAGGATTTTCCGTAAGATTTAGCCTTACTCAAATAACGCACATGGCCAGCATGAAGTAAATCAAAACAACCATTAGTAAATACCAAAGGTCGCCATTTTTCAGGATTAGCCGTAATTGCTTGTTTTAACTCCTCTAAATTTAATATGTTACTCATGTTTTATTTTGTCATAACCTTGTTCGTAGGCAAATTTTACCAATTGGGAACGATTATCTAAACTCAATTTAGATAAAATATTACTCAAATGGGTTTGCACTGTACGAGGACTAATAAATAAATGTTCGCTAATTTGTTTATTCGTTAATCCCTGAATTACTTCCCAAAATACCCTTTCTTCTGCTGGTGTGAGAGGTAGGGGGTCTGGTTCTTTTCTTTTTTCTTCAATCTTGTTAGACTCGCTGGGATATTGGCTATTATCTAACATTTGAGACATAGAACCGACATTAGCATTACCAGACTGTTGAATTAATCGCACAATTTCAGAATGAATACGATAGGACCGTTCTAACAACGCTTCTATTTTTATTAATAATTCTTTCATCTCAAAGGGTTTAGTGATGTAATCATCAGCACCCATAGAATGACCTTTGACTTTATCATCTAATTCATCCCTAGCGGAGAGAAAAATAAATGGTACAAGTTGCCCTGAAGGTTGGGAACGTAAAGTACGACAAAACTCCAACCCATCCATTTCCGGCATAGATACATCAGAAACAACTAAATCTGGTTGACTCTGGTCAAAGGCCACTAATCCTTCTTTTCCAGAGGCTGAATCAGTTATCTGATAGCCTTGCTTTTCCAAATAGTGCTTTAAAAGCCTTCTTAAGATATTGTCGTCATCAACAACTAATATTTTCTTCATTTGTGATGGTATTTTGATAAGTTTATAGATTTAGCTTTAAAAGTATTTTAATTAAAGTCTAGGATGATATGGGACATTAATTTCTAATAACTTATGTACGAAAAATTAAATCCTCCAACCACCGGTGAACGAATTACTTTTAAAGATGGACAACCTCAAGTCCCCGATCAACCCATTATCCCATTTATTAGGGGAGATGGTACAGGGGTTGATATTTGGCCAGCCACAGAAAAGGTAATTAATGCCGCAGTTGCTAAGGCATACAATGGTCAACGAGAAATTCATTGGTTTAAAGTTTATGCTGGCGACGAAGCCTGTGATAAGTATGGAACTTATCAATATTTACCAGAAGATACATTAACAGCGATTGGAGAATATGGTATCGCCATTAAAGGGCCTTTAACTACTCCCGTAGGTGGTGGTATTCGTTCTTTGAATGTAGCTTTACGTCAAATATTCGATCTTTACGCCTGTGTACGTCCTTGTCGTTATTATCTCGGTACACCTTCACCTCACAAAAACCCAGAAAAACTAGATGTGATCATTTATCGAGAAAATACTGAAGACATCTATTTAGGTATTGAATGGAAAGAAGGAACAGCTATCACCAAAAAATTAATTGAGTATCTCAATACAGATTTAATTCCTGCTACCCCCGAACATGGTAACAAGCAAATTCGCCTTGATTCAGGTATTGGCATTAAACCGATTAGTAAAACTGGTTCTCAAAGGTTAGTTCGTCGGGCGATTCAAAATGCTTTACGTCTTCCTAAAAATAAGCAGAAAGTTACCTTAGTTCATAAAGGCAATATTATGAAATATACAGAAGGTGCTTTTAGGGATTGGGGTTACGAATTAGCTACTACGGAATTTCGTGATGAGTGTGTTACCGAAAGGGAATCTTGGATTTTAAGCAATAAAGAAGGTAATCCTGATTTAACCATAGAGGAAAATGCTCGTCTGGTAGATCCTGGATATGATGCTTTAACTCCTGAAAAACAAGAAACAATTTGTGAAGAAGTTAAATCAGTGCTTGATGCTATTTGGGATAGTCATGGTGAAGGCAAGTGGAAAGATAAGATCATGGTGGACGATCGCATTGCTGATAGTATTTTCCAGCAAATTCAGACTCGTCCTGATGAATATTCCATTTTAGCTACCATGAACTTGAATGGGGATTATCTCTCAGATGCGGCGGCCGCTGTTATTGGTGGCTTAGGCATGGGGCCAGGAGCGAATATCGGCGATAATTGCGCTATTTTTGAAGCTACTCATGGTACAGCACCTAAACACGCTGGTTTAGACCGCATTAACCCCGGTTCTGTTATTCTTTCTGGGGTGATGATGTTGGAGTTTATGGGTTGGCAAGAAGCGGCCGATTTGATTAAAAAAGGCTTAGGAGATGCGATCGCCAATCGACAAGTTACCTATGATTTAGCTCGTTTGATGGTTCCTCCCGTTAAACCTCCTTTAAAGTGTTCTGAATTTGCTCAGGCAATAATTGATAATTTTTAATTATCAGATGGGTAATGTCCATCTCAAGAGGGGCGAGAAAATCTTGCCCTTCTTTAATTTTGTAAAAATTCTTCTATTGGCGATCGGGAAAAGCTTAAGGCGACACTTCGTGAGATTGCACCACAAAATACTCTATAATAAAGGTTTAACCCTGCGGGAGAAACCATATCGCCATTTATCAGTATAAAGTAAAGATTCAAACGATACCCATTGGCGATGTTGATTACACAATTCAAACCCTTCTTGATTGTCAACAATTTTCCGATCCAGATGGAGATGCCCTGAGACTCGGTATTTCTTCATCTCATTGGCCTCTTTTTGGTCAAGTATGGCCAATGAGTAAGATTTTAGCCCAAGTGATGGTCAAAGAATCCCTTACAGGACTACGCATTCTTGAGATTGGTTGTGGAATTGCTTTACCTAGTATAGTTATTAAGCAACTTGGCGGAGACATCACGGCCAGCGATTATCATCCTTTAGCTCAACGTTTTCTAGTTGAGAATGCTATTCTTAACTCCCTCGCTCGCATAAGTTATAAAAACGGAAATTGGAACTCTAAAAGTTCTGGTTTAGGAAAGTTCGATTTAATAATAGGTAGTGATGTTTTATATGAGCAAGATCATGTGGAGTTACTTTCTTCCTTTATTAATCTTCATGCCAGCAAAAGTGCAAATGTTATAATCGTGGATCCGGGGCGCGGCTCTCATCGTACTTTTGCTAAAGTAATGGAACGTCTTGGTTATATGCATACATGGACTGACTTGGCACTTTATTCAGAGGCAGGGATTCGACCACCAGGATTCATTCTTAGATTTGTACGTTAGAGCAATTAACCATTGGTGACAAGTTAAGCTAGAATCCCCGATCTCAAGAGGGGAAAGGAGATAATAAGTTTTTAGATAAGTTGGTGGATTTTTCTGTTCCCCTGAAGAAAATTCAGAATTTAGAATGCAGTTATCGGGTGTGTTAGCTGAAGGTGTGACGCACCGAATATATTTAAAATATGAGATTAACGAATTTGAGAAACAATTTACGTAGAGATTTCTCCGTTTACCTTGGCGGTGCGTTACATTTCATTAACGCACCCTACTGGACTGTTTCAGTTAAAAGTGTGCATTAGTAGGGTGGGCAATGCCCACCAAATCATAAAGACAATCAAAATTCTATTGCCCTATTTTAGTTGAAACAGTCCACTACGAGAGGGCGATCGAGCTAACTCCACCATTTTATCGAATCAATCCATCGGGCATAATAGTATCAGAAAATCCAGCTCTATTGAGTTTAGCTCCAGTCAAATCAGCGTAAGTGAGATTACAGTTAATAAAACCACAATCGAGTCTCAATCCTCTGAGATTAGCTTCGGTCAGATCGCAATTGGAAAACCTAGTGTTATCCAATTTCACGCCTATAAGATCGGTATCAGTCAAATTGCTTCCCACAAATTTAGCTCCACGCAAGTCAGCCCCTTGAAGATCGACACCTGTCAAGTTACACATATCAAAACGAGCATCCCAAAACCGACCGTTACGCAATTTAGCCCCAGTAAAATTAACTTCATCAGCGTAAACGATGCGAGTCCCAGCCAAATTAATACCACTCAAATTAGCGTTACACAATATTGGAATATTAACCTCCTGAAGATCGGTTTTATGAAGAATTTACTGTTAACTAAATTAAGATATAGTAATTTAAGTTTACAATAGTTAACATTAATTTCTAACCTAAAAAATAATATGACTGATTCTAACGTTGATAAGCAAACAGAAACCAATGAACCACAGGATAGCTATGTTAAACTTGCTATGCGTAATATGGTGCGTAAACGTGGTATATCTTTAAAGCATTTTTTCTTAACCGTTACAGGTTTATTGGGAGTTTTAGTTGGTCTTTCCTATTTGACTCGTTAATATTTTTATGAATCAATCTATAGCTGATTGCAATTTAACAGTAGAAATTCACATTGAAGAAATTTCTCCTAGTCAAATACCTATAGCAACTTGGAAAAATTGGTTTAGTATTTGGTTAGAAAATTTGATTGCTTATCTTCCCGAAGCTCCAAGTTATGAATTAAGCTTACGTATCACTGATGATAGAGAAATTCAAAGTTTAAATATCAACTATCGTCATCAAGACAAACCTACAGACGTTTTAGCTTTTGCTGCTTTAGAAGTAGATTTTCCTCAACCAGGTTCAGAATTTGAACCCTTATATTTAGGAGATATAGTTATTTCCATAGATACCGCAATTAAACAAGCACAAGAACAAAATCATTCCTTATCTCAAGAATTAGCTTGGTTAGCTTCTCATGGTTTGTTACATTTATTAGGGTGGGATCATCCCGATGATGAAAGTTTAGAGGAAATGTTATCTCAACAATCAATATTGTTGAAAAATATAGGTATAATTGCTTGATTAACAATTATTGCTACTGATACTGAATATAGAGTATTGCTTAATGTCTAAAAATATTATTAATTCCGTTTCTCAGGATTTAGAAGAAAGAAAACTACAAGAAGAAAGAAAATTATCCTGGCAAGTTGCTCCTAATTTATTAGTTAGCTTTAAATATGCCTGGGATGGCGTGCGTTATGCTTATGTGAGTCAAAGGAATTTTCGGATTCATGTATTTGTTGCTATTTTAGCTTTTAGTTTAGGTTTTATTTTAAAAGTTACTACTGTAGAGATGGCAATTATCACCTTAACTGTGGCCATAGTATTAGTTTTGGAGTTGTTAAATACGGCTATTGAATCAGTTGTCGATCTAAGTGTCAAGCAATCCTATCATGAATTAGCCAGAATCGCCAAAGATTGCGCTGCTGGTGCTGTTTTAATTTCCGCTTTTACTGCTTGTGTGGTAGCCTGTTTTATCTTATTGCCTCGTATTTTTATATTATTTTAATTTCGGATTAGGAGACTGACGTTGATTATTGTTATTGATAACTATGATAGTTTTACTTATAATCTTGTCCAATATTTAGGTGAGTTAGGAAAAGAATTTCCTGTAGCTTCGGAAATACAAGTTTATCGTAATGACTGTATTGACATTGGCACTATTAAAGACTTACAACCTGATGGTATTGTAATTTCTCCTGGCCCCGGCAGGCCTAATGATGCAGGAATTTCTTTAGAATTAATCGAAAAATTAGGTTCACATATCCCCATTTTGGGAGTTTGTCTCGGACATCAATCCATAGGCCAAGTATTTGGAGGAAATATTATTTCTGCTCCCATATTAATGCACGGAAAAACATCAGAAATTTACCATAATAATACAGGGGTATTTGCGGGTTTAGATAATCCTTTTACAGCTACTCGTTACCATAGCTTAGTTATTGAAGGTGATACTATACCAGATGTGTTAGAAATTACGGCTTGGGTGGAAGATGGCACAATTATGGGAGTCAGACATCGGAACTTTAATCTTATTCAAGGAGTCCAATTTCATCCAGAAAGTATTTTAACTGATGCTGGCAAACAACTTTTAGCAAATTTTCTTAAATCTTTAAATTAATTATGCAACGTAGAAAATTCATTCAATATTTAGCTGGTGGTTTAGGTATAAGTATTGCCTTAAATTTTAGTTCTCAAAGTTTCGCTCAAAATTTTCCTCCTACCCTAAAAATACAATGGTTAGGACACAGTTGTTTTTTATTTACAAGTGGCGATCGCACTGTTTTAGTTAATCCTTTTAATAATGCTGGTTGTACGGCTGGTTATAAAGCCCCACAACCAAAAGCTGATTTAATCTTAATTAGCAGTCAGCTTTTAGATGAAGGTTTTGTTGATAATTTTTCCAATGATACTCAAATATTATACGATCCGGGAGATTATCGTTTAAAAGACCTAGAATTTCGAGGAATTGGTATGCCCCACGATAGGGAAGGGGGGCGACGTTTTGGACGTAATGTTGCTTGGCTATGGACTCAAGGCGGTATTAAAATTCTTCACTTAGGAGGTGCCGCCGCACCCATTGAATTAGAACAAAAAATCTTAATCAATAAGCCTGATGTTTTACTTATTCCTGTGGGTGGTGGAGACAAAGCTTATAATGCAGAAGAAGCCAAAAAAGCGATTATGCAGTTAAGTCCTAAAATAGTTATTCCCACTCAATATTTAACGGAGGCTGCCGATGCTAATTTATGTAAATTAAGTAAGGTGGATGATTTTCTGGGTTTAATTCCAAGTAAACAAGTTTCTCATCTAAATAGTGATACATTAGCTTTATCTGCTAAAAATTTACCAAAAGATGGTTTTGTCGTTAGGGTATTAAGCGATCACAATTTGAAAATCAGTAGTCAGTAGTCAGTAGTTAGTAGTTAACCCCAATCGCTAATCGCTAACAGCTAATAGCTATTTATCATCTTCTTTTTTGTTCTGATATTTTTTAGGAATATCAATAAATACTCTATCTTCCTTTTTTAACCCTGATAAAATTTGTGTGTTATTACCAATTGTCAGACCAATATTTACAGGTTCAAATATTGGTTTTCCATTTTCATCTGGGATCATTACCCCTGTTCTTCCTTCTTCTGTAACAATAGCAACAGTGGGTACAACTAAAGCATTAGTGATAGGTTCACCTAAAAAAGTGACATCCACATTCATTTTAGAAAGTAAATTTTCTTGACCGCTAATAATACCAATTTTTACCTCAAAAGAGGTCACACTTTGCTCAACAATTGCTTCTGGTGCTACTAAAATGACTTGTCCAGAAAAAACTCTATCTGGGTAAGCATCGGCAACTATTTCTACAGATTGCCCTGGCCTAATTTGTTGAATATCCACCTCAGGAACTTTAGCAATGATTTCTAAACCTCTAGCCAAAGCCAAAATTGAACTAGAAGTAGCCGAGGCAGTGCTAGAGGCAGAAGTTGTTGGAGTGACAAAAGCACCTTCAGTGGCATATTTTTGCGTAATAACCCCATCAAAAGGAGCAGTAATTATAGTATCTTTAAACTTAATTTCTATGCGTTTAAGCTGTGCTTGGGCTGCTTCTATATTTGCTTTTAAACTTTCAATTTGAGCATCAACGGCCTGTTTTTTCTGATCTAAGATAAGTTGCTGTTTTTGAACTTGGAGACGAGCTTCAGCTACTCCTGCTCCTAATTGATCGATTTGGGGTTGTGCTGTATTTTTTAATTGTGCTAAACGTTGTTCTAATTGTGCTATGCGTTGCTGCGCCTCAAAAACAGAAGCTTCAGCCCTTTTATATTCATTTACTTCTTCATCAAACCTATCTAAAGCTGCTGCTCCTTGATCGACTAAATATTTATAACGGTTAGCTCTTTTGCCTGATAAAACAAATCTTGACTTAGCCGCTTCTAGTTGAGCTTTTGCTTGAGCTAATTCCGCTTGTGCTTGATTGATTTGTTTAGGAATGGTTTCTTGTTCTTCTTTAAAACTGGCTTGAGCTTTCGCATAATTAACCTGAGCTTGGTTTAAGTCGGCTTGAGCTTGGTTAATTTCCGCCGGAATATTAATTTTAGCTTCTTCAAAAGCTGCGATCACATCTTTGAGACGAGCTTGAGCTTCTACCCCTTGAGCTTGAATTTCTGAATTTTCCATCACAGCTAACCTATCGCCCTGTTTAACGGGTTGACCTTGTTCAACAAATAATCTAATCAAACGCCCCGGCTCTTTAGGGCTAATATTAACACTTTGAATCGGCTCAACTGTGCCATTAGCTTCAATACGTACAGTCAAATTTTGTTCTTTAACAGGCTCAGTAAGTAATTCTAATTCAGATGTTCGATCAGGACTTTGTACTAAAACATAAGTGGCAGTACCAACAGCCACCATACCGACAGTCATGAAACCAATAATTAAAGGTAGAGGAGAAATAGATTTACCCATTAAAGAGAAAATAAATGTCAACTTGTAAGAAACTTAAATTTTTCGATCTAAATTCAGAAAAATATTTTTAATTATCTTCACTATAGCGTAGCTTAGTTAAGCTCAGTTTATAGTTACTTGTAGTGATACCAATACCTAAATTTACTTTATTCTTCAGGTTGTAAATCTAGGGCAACGATTATTTTGTTGTAGCCTGTGTACATTTCCATAACTGTTAAAATTTCCAAAATATCTTCTTCGGAATAACCGTATTTTTTTAATTGGATGAAATCTTGATTAGTTAACTTTTCAGGTTCTTTGGTGGCAAGTGAAACAAATTTTAAAACAAAATTTAGCTTATCATCTTCAACTTCTCCGGCTTCAATTGCTTCAATTTGTTGAGAATCAACCCCTAATTTTTCTAGGTTTTCTTTATGAATAAGCAAACAAAAATGACAGCCATTAACTTTAGAAACTCTTGTGGCTATGGATTCTTTAACTTCAATGGGCAGATTACCTTGTCCCAGAATATTTTTAGTGCGATTCCAGTTAGCTTGGAGAATATGGGGATACTTAGCAAATGCTCGGTAAGCTGCTGGTACTTTACCTGCTCTTTGTTTAATTTCATTAAAAATTTCCTGAGTTTGCGCATCACCCTCACTTTCAGTTACTAACTTAATTCTTGCCATAATAATTTCTCTATATAAATTATCTAAATTATCTCTTCTTTTCTAAACGAGGTCATGAAAAATATCCTTAGCCATAATGATTGAGTTTATAGTTAATTTTGCTTGCAAATTTACAGTATTTACGAATACGCCATCTTTTTAATAATTTTGTTAAATTGACAAGAAATTGGTTTAATACTTTGAGGGAAATATGGCAGACTCTGGAACTATGGATAACACAATCACAGCCGAACAAGTTCTCCAACAGCTACATTGGCGATATGCTACTAAACAATTCGATCCTAGCAAAAAAATTCCAGAGACAATCTGGAAAGTGCTAGAGCAAAGTTTAGTTCTTTCGCCTTCTTCCTTTGGTTTGCAACCTTGGAAATTTATTGTTGTCCGCAATCCCGAAATTCGTCAACAATTAGTTGAACATTCTTGGGGACAAAAACAAGTAGTTGAAGCTTCCCATTTAGTAGTTTTAGCAATTATTAAAGATATTGATAATGCCGATGTAGATCGATATATTGCTCGTATGTCCGAAGTACAGCAAGTTACTGTGGAAAATCTGCAACCATTTGCTCAAGTAGTTAAGAATTTTCTGGTTAAGCCGCCTTATCCTCTCAATGTAAATGATTGGTCAACTAGACAAACCTATATTGCTCTTGGATTTTTTATGACCTGTGCAGCAATGTTAGGCATTGATACTTGTCCTATGGAAGGATTTTTCCCTGATAAATACAATGAGATTCTCGGATTAAACGAACTAGGTTACTCCGCCGTAGTTGTTTGCCCTGCTGGATACCGAGCAGAAGATGACAAATATGCAACTAGACCGAAAGTGCGCTATCAAACTGAAGATGTGATGATGTATATAGATTAAGGTTTTTTAGCTGTTATTAGTTACACACAAGCTATATGATTGGTCTCCCCCCTTGGTAAGGGGGGCGAAGGGGGGATAGGGGTTGGGGGCTTAACTAAACTACTTGAAACTGAACTTGGAAGATTAAATCATCATAATCTCGATCGCCACCATTTGCTAAATCTTCAAAACCAAAGGTATTATCTCCCAATAACATAACATGATCGATGCGATCGTGATTTCCTTGAATAAAAGGAAAATAAACTTGAGGATCGTTATTTTGATCCTCATCTAAGACTTCTTGAGGAGTACCATCAGCAATAATAAAAGGTGCAAGTAAACTATCACCCTCAAAAGTGGTACTAATTCCTCCACCACTGCGGGCTGAGAAGTAAATACCTTTACCCTCTTGCCCACTTTGACGAATAGCGGCTTTAGCATAACTAGATTGCCCCGGAGTAAAGGTTTCTCCAGTGATAGGATCGATTACAGTACCTTGAGCATCTTCGACTCGATACAAACCACCATAGTTATTGAAACTTGCTTCGCTTCTAATCACATTGAAAGTAGCTTTGATATTTTGGGCAGGCACATTAGTTAAATCAATTAATTCTGACTCCTCATTGCCTTGGGAATTAGCAATTAATTCATTTAATTGAGGATCGACATCTGCTAATTTAAGATTCATTACCAAATCGTCAAAAGATAAATCTAAACCCGCCGTTGAAGTCTCCCAACCTAAAGTATATTCTTGATTGCCTAAATCATTAATTCTGAGATGATCTAAAGAATCAGGGTTAGCTTCAGTGATACTGAAAAAGACATTATCTGGATTACCACCACCTTGAATCAAATTATCAGTGGTGTCATTTTTAATTAAATAAAATGCTAGTCTATCTCCAGTAGCATATTGCAGTTTACGGCTTAACTCAACTCCACTTAATTCATTATTAGAATCTCGCTCTAAAGAAGAAAAGATAACTGTGCCCGCTTCTAGGGCAGCATCAAGAAAACCATCATCTGTTGGCGTAACACCATTAACTTGATTCTCAGCGTCAACAACAAATACCCCTACTTCTGTAATTTCTTCACTATTACTAGATTGACGGGTAAATTCTAGGGAAACTGGTTTTTGAGTAGCACTATTTAACTCAAATACTCTGTCATTGGGCGTTAAAATAACATCACCTTCAACCACTCCCACACCACCTAAATGGCTAATCATGCCATTAGCGGTTAAATCAGCATCTCCGGTTGCGCCATCTTTTAAATGTAATAAAACTACATCGGAATTACCATTATTATCAACATCAAAAAACTTAGCACCTAAACCATTATTGTAAATAAAACTTTCCCAATGATCGCGATCGTTACTAGCTGTCGGTTGATAAATCCAATAACTATTAAAATCAATATCATCTTTGGAGTTAGGCAATAATAAACTAACAATTGCATCGGCTCCGGGTGCAACTTTAATTACTTTTAATTCCAGAAAATCAATAGGAAAATCAATACCATTATTTTCAGGATTATTAGTTAAATCAGGGGCGGGATTTTCCACCAATTTAACAGTATTTAAAATCGTACCAGTGGGGGAAACAACAGTGAGAACATCATCTGGATTTCCGGGAGTTCCATCTAAGATTAAAATAGAGAAAACATTACTTTGATTGCTATCTAAAATTCCATCCTGGTTATTATCGCCATCATTAGGAAATTCTCCTCGAGTAGGATCGTCTAAAATAGTTACATTGACATCACTAATTGCTGCATCAATAAAGGCAGCATCACTATCTTCATCAACTTCATGGGTAATAATAGTTGATGTATCTTCTAAGGAAAAATTATTAACAGGAATTACAGTAATTTCTTGGGGAATATCCCAATTTTGAGTAGTAAAAGTTATCGGAGAAATACTTTCTATTTTTGTCTGATCAGTATTTATATTTATAGTGACATCACTTTGAGGTCTGCTATTTAAAGAAATAAAATAATTATCAATTGCTTTACCTTTAATAACAGTAGTATCTCCATCTGTTTCCTCAATAATGATTCCGGGTATGTCATTATCAGTAATTTCTACAGAAATATTTGTTTGAGAAAGGTTTAAATATTCTGCTGCACTTCCTTCTCTAGCAAAATGTTTAATAACACTTAAATGGGGAGTATCTTCAACTAAATCATCATCTGTAGCTGTTACTGTTACTGTTTGTTCTCTATCCCAATTATCAGGGGTAAAAGTAACAGGTATAATATCCTCTAATTGATCGTCAGTAACAAACTCAATAAATACATTAGCACTAGGTTTACTCTTTAATCTGACCGTATAAGTACCAGTTTGTCCATCTTCTGATACTTCAACTTTTTCATTAGTAGGGATAATTTCTAAGCCAATTTGATCGTCATCTTCAATCTCAACGGTGACAGGAGCGACTTCAATATTGCGATATTCTGGCGCACTATTAGCAGTAATTTGATAAACAATGTTACTGGTTCTATCCCCTAAAGCAATCTCATCATCTGCCGCAGTTACTGTTACTTCTTGAAACTGATTCCAATTATCAGGAGTAAAAATTAAATCCCCACTATTTAAACTTAATTCTGTATTTGTTTGGAGGTTAAGAATTACATCATCCGATGGTTCTCGATTGACAATAACTTTATAAGTAGTGCCATTTTCATCACCTTCAAAAACTTGTAAAGTTTCTTGAGGAAGAATAGTAATACCGAAAGTTTCATTATCAACAATATTGACATTAGTATCGTCAATTACAACGTCTAAATATTCAGCAGCACTGGTTGAATTAATAACATGATTAATGACACTTGTATGTAAGCCTTCTTCGGCATCATCATCTATAGCCCGCACACTAACTGTTTGTAATTCATCCCAATTATTAGGAGTAAAAGTTACAGAATTAATCGCATCTCCGTTGGTATTTAATAACTCAATTTGTGCGTCATTAGTAAAGTCAATGGTGACATCTGTGGTGGGTTGAGTATTAAGTTTGATTTGATAAGTACCGATTAAACCACTTTCTGTAACATCAACTGTTTCATCTAATTCAATGCTAACTCCAGCAAAATCATTATCAGTTATATTGACAGTTAAAGGATCGATAATTAGATTTTGGTAATCACTATCACTATTCGGTGTTACTTGGAAATTAATTTCACTGGTATGAGCGTCTTCGGCAATATTATCATCTTGGGGAGTTACAGTTAATTCCTGTTTAATATTCCAATTTTCAGGAGTAAAAGTAATAGTTTCAGTGGTAGTTAATTGAGTAGAATCAAAGGCAACATTAATTGTTACATCACTACTAGGTTGTGTATTAAGAACTATTCTATAAGTATCGGTTGCCCCATCTTCACTAATATTTGTACTACCATTACTATTAAAAATAGTGACTCCGGCAGTTTCACTATCAATAATATCAACAATTAAATCATTAAGATTGGCGTTTAAATATTCTTCCGCACTACTAGCAGCTACATTAGGAATAATAATAGTAGCATCATTACCATCAACTTGTTCGGCTGTAACTGTGATTGTTTGCGGTGTATTCCAATTATCAGGAGTAAATGTGACTGAAGGAATGGCAGCTATTTTATTAGTATCAACCTGAAAATTAATAGTAACATCGTCACTTGGTTGAGTATTCAGAACTATGGTATATTCCGAACTTTGTCCCTCAACTACTTTATTATCGTCATCGCTATTTAAAGTAATATCTGGCTTAACATTAAATACTGCATCTTCGGCATTAATTAAACCAAAACCAGTTTTAAAATCAAATCCTTCTCCTTCCATATCAATAGCAGTGGAAGTTAAAGCATCATAAATTTGTTGAGGAGTCAGACTCGTACCACTTCCAGCACTTTCTAACATTAAAGCAGCCACCGCAGCAGCATGGGGAGCAGCAGCAGAAGTACCAAAAAAGTTAGGAAATCCTGAGTTATCTGTATCTTCAGCACCGAAAAAGGTAGTATCTCCCCCATCAGGAGCAACAAATAAAGGTTGTTCTCGAATTTCTGGAGTTTCTAAAAGTTCGCCATCTTTGTCAAAATAAATGGGAATACCACCTAAACCAGAAAAATCTTCGACGAGGGGGGGATTTTGTCCAAATTCTGGCGTATCTAAATAATTAGCTGCTCCTACCCCTGCCACACCTGTGGCGTTAGGATGTCCAAAAACTGTGGGGCTATCGGTGGTATATTCTTTATATTCTGCTTGGGTTTCAAAATCAATGTATTTAATTATAGTTGGATGTTCTTGATCGCCATCAACGTTGGTATTATGAACGATCATGATATTATAAGCGGTGGTTTCTTCTGTATCGTTGACAAATTCTATAATTTCAACGGCATCCCCACCCACATTTAAGTTAGCACTACTGGCAACAACTTCTGTACCTTGGGCATTAAGTATATAAATATCTAAATCTCTGGTAGCACCGCTTCCGCCTGCGGTGGCAAAAGGATCGTTCCATTGAAAAGAAAGTCTAATTCTTTCCCCAGATTCTAAAACAAATTCCTGTAATTCATCTCCTGCTCCATCAAATTGATGGGCGACACCGCCAAAGAAACCGCCGGGGAAAAACCCTGAAGTATAGGTATTTCCAGCATTAAAACCGCTTTCATAGGAAAATTCACCGCTATTACCAGCCGAAGAAAAATAAGCTACGCCACTAGATGAAGCGTCACTAGCAGCTTGAGCAATAATTCCATCTTGGAAAAAGGGCTGATCTAAATAACCAATATCATCAACAATAACATCAGCACCTGCTACTACTAATTCACCAATACCATTGGCAAAATCTACTGCACCAGCAAAAGCCGTGCGGAACAGTAATTCAGCACCGGGGGCAATATCATGGACAATTTGCGCCATTGCCCTACCTTCATCGCTTCCACCTTCTTCTAAATCTGTTAGAATTTGTACGGATGTGGGTAAATCTCCGCTAGTAACATCGCTATCTGCTCCCCCAAGGTTATTGTAGCTATCGGACATGATACCGACGCTGATGCCATCGCCATTGACTCCAAAATTAGTTCTAGCTTCATCAGATTTTTGGGCAATATCACCTTGGGTTGTTACTGAGCCTGCTCTGGTAAAACCTCGATAGGCAGGTTGAGCAAAATTTAAGGTGGAAACATTGCCGAGTAAGGAAAGTTTACTGATTTCGATAAAACCAGCCGCAACTTTGCCATAGGAGGAAATATCTTCTACCCCAAGCTCTTCTAAATCTGCTATTAAACTCTCAATGTTTTCATCGGCAACGGCTTGAATTAAAATGCGATCGCTTTTAATTTGTATAGATAGGTTAGAAGATTCAAACTCATCAGGGTTGCCCCCTTCAGCAATAAATTTTGCTTTTTCAGCTTCCACTGAAAGTAAATCATCACCTACCCTTGAGCCTGTGGAAGTTCTAGCTTCATTAGCGATTTGTTCTCTTTCTTCAGGTGTTAATCGAGAAGGTAATGGTTCTCTATTTTCTGTATCTGTTAAATTATTATCTGGACGATTTTCTGCATTAAGATTTTGATTAGACATAGGTTGAATTTAATCTAAATGAGTTAATTTATTCATTGTTAATCATAAAGGGTTTTTTCCATTAAGCAAGAAAAAATCCTTTTTGTAGATATTAAAATTGGTTTGTAGTTCGTAGTTCGTAGTTATTAGTTATTAGTTATTAGTTATTAGTTACTTGTTACTTGTTCTCCTGTCTCCTTGCCCTGTACTTTGGCATCCTTCGACTTAGGGGTTACTGAGCAACGCCGAAGTAAGGGCTGACTCCTCTGTTTAATTCTTTTCTCCTACTGTAAGTCCAACTTCTTGCCCGTAGGAAATTTCGAGAGTATGACCATCAGGATCTCGAATAAAAGCCCAATAACCGATGGGATAGCCTGAATCTGTAGGTCCTTGTAGTAATATATCCTCCTGATGTGCTTTTTCACATAAACTATCAATTTCTGCTTTGTTCTTACAGCCAACACCAAGATGAGCCAAGGGAGAAAGAATCGGATGCACCGAAGCTGTCTCAATTAGGACTATAACAAAGGGACGAGTACCATCCGAGAGCCAGACTACAGCAATGCCTTCTTTTTCATCAATACGGCGATGAACAACCTTTATTTTGGCATAAATAGAGTAAAATTCTATACTCTGCTCAATATTTGATACCGGAAGGGCGATGTGAGTAAGTCCAATGTCAACCATTGCAGGACGAATTTTCCATAGTTACAATATTTATTAGGATTATACGTGAGTTTCGACGAAAATAAGCTACCAGTAAGATGGAGGATTAGGGGAAGATGGGGAATTAGGGGATTAGGGAATTGGCGAATAGATAACTATTAACTATTAACTATTAACAGATAATAACTGACGTTACGCAAAAGGTATTAAGTGTTAGGTAAGAGGTAAGAGGTAATAGGTAATAGGTATTAAGTGTTAGGTGTTATCTTCATAATTCATAATTCATAATTCATCCTGACTACTGACTACTACTAAATCAATTATTTCGATTTTGCGTAACATCAGATAATAACTAAAAATCAGTAAATTTTTTTTTCAAAGCAGGTAAAAAAGGACATGGTTCTTGAGTTTTTAAACTATTTTCTTGTTCCCAATTAAACCAACTCCATTTAAAGGGAGCATTTTGAGCAGCCGACATCCATAATAAGCGTTTTGCCCTAGTCATTGCTACATATAATAAGCGATATTCTTCAGCTTTTTTGAGTTTTTTTGCTGTTTCCCAAGCTTCTTGATATGAGGGTAGTTTATTAATAGTTTCAGCGTTTAAATATTGACTATGAATAGCTGTTCTAATTTGAGATCGCCCTACTTCTGATAAAGTAAAATCGCCCAAAAAATCTTTATTTTGCGAGACAAAAAGTTCACCGGGTAAAACATTTTTATGTAAAAAAGGAATAAAAACATAATCCCAATCTAAACCTTTAGATTTGTGCATAGTAATTATGGTTAATTGATTGGGTTTAGTGTATTGATTTTGATTTTCTTCATCTACTCCATCAAATCTTTCTGAACTAACAATTTCATCTAAAACTTGAATAATATTTTTTAAGGAATTTTGCCCAATATTTTGCTGGTTAATTCTCTCAGATAATTTTTGCATTGTTGCTAATTCTGAGCCTTCATATCCAAGCATGATTCCCAAAAAAGGAATTAAATCGTAAGGCGGTAATTCTAACCTAACTTGTAAGATTTTACAACAATGTAAACGCCCTTCTTTTTTAGTTGAATTTTGAATAGTAATTAAAGGACTAGGATAAAGAAAATCTTCGGGATAAATTATGAGTTTATCTAAGTCTTTTATCCTAATTAATTGACGCTCTTGTAATACTTCTAAAGCAGATTTTAAATAATCACTGGAATGGGGGCGATCGATAAATTTCAATAATTTTAGCATTTCTTCGGGGATTTTAGCTTTTCGTTCAGCTTCTCCTACTTCAAAAATTTTAATCCCATTTTCTTCTTGTAAATATTGTAAGTTTTTAGCTAAAAATTTGCTTTGACTGTTTTCTCTGACTAAAATTGCAGCGTTTCTTTCTGGATTTTCACTTAATAATTCTTTGACCTTTTTTCCGATTAATTTAACTGTTTCAAAAATATCAAAAGGAGTATATATTTCTAATCCTTTTTCTTCGGCTTGTGGATTAGCATTTACTTGAGGATCGTCTTCAGCAACTGCCTTAATAAATTGAGGTCTAAAAGTAAATTCTTCTTGGTTTGCCCACTCTACTAAAAAATTAGCAGCCTCCATAATAATTATATTACTACGACCTGCTCGATCCATGGTACTAAGATGATTTTTAATTTTACAACTATCACAAAAAGAATTAAAATAAATAGAATCGGCCGGCGTAAAAGTAGAATTTATTGCCTGATTTGGATCGCCTACTCTAACCAAATTTATTACAGAATTATCCTCAGAATTACTGGCTAATAAATGAATTAATTTGCCCTGTAAAGGAGTAGAATCCTGAGCTTCATCTTCAAAAACCGCAAAAATTTGATTTCTCCATAATTGTAAAATTTCCGAATTTTCTAAAACTCTCAAGGCAGCAAGAATCATATCTTCATAATCAAGATAATTTCGAGCTTTCATGAGTTTTTCATATTCTTGATATAGCCCTGCACCTATTTCTAAAATATTATATTTATCTTCGTTTAAATAACTTAATTTTTTGATATTTTCTGGTGATAAACCCGAACTTTTTGCTTCTTTAATTATGGTATAAGCTAAATTAGGTAATTCTCCTGTACGCAGGACAAATTGACGACGTAAATTTTCTGTTTGTTCGTCGTTATTTTTTTCTCCTTGAATTAATTTTTCGTAAGTTAATTCATTATTAATAATCCATTTTTCTACTGTATCTCTAATAATTTTATTACTGGGAGTGGGAACAATTACTGTAGCATTATCTAAATTAATTCCTGATAATTCTCGGTGACGAGTTGCAATATGTAAAGCCAAACCGTGTAAGGTATGAACCATAAAACCATTATGTGCTTGCGCCCCTAATATTCCCTCTAAATCTCGATCTAATTTTTCCTTAATTTTATTTTTAATACTAACAGCAGCCGAACGAGTATAAGTAACAATTAATAATTGTTTTTTAGCGGTTAAATTATAATTTGCGATCGCCACAGCAGCACCAATTGCTAAACTATGGGATTTTCCGGCCCCCGGAACGGCAGAAATAGCCATTTCTCCTCCTTGCCATTCCCCCATTATTTGTTGTCCGAGACGTAAATTTTTTTTGATTTTCTCTATTAATATTTCTCTCATAAAATCAAGTTCAAATTCCACTTATTTGTAATAAAATATTTCTTGTTCTCGGGCCATCTAAATCAAAAAATAATACAGATTGATAAGTGCCTAAACCTAATTTTCCTTCAACTATGGGAATTACTTCACTAGTGTTTAATAAACTAATAGCCATTAAATGGGAATGAGCATTAATTGGTTCATCGGGTGGTACATCTCGCAGGTGTAAATCGTTATGTAAATATTTTTCTGATTCTGGTACTATTTTTTTTAAATATGTTTTAATATCTTCGAGTAATCTTATTTCATGCTCATTAATTGCTAAAGCTGTGGTTGTATGTTGAGAAAAAACTAATACTTGTCCGTTATTAATTTGTGTTTCTTGAAGAAAATTATTAATTTCTTCAGTAATATTATAAATATTAATTCCGGCTTCAGTTTTTAATTCAATTATTTTATTTTTAAATTTCATTTTTCTGGTATAGTCAAAAACATAAATTAATTATAAGGTGATTTCTGTCAATAAATATACCAATAAATTCTGT
>CAYPSO010000028.1:45929-47146 GCA_964413275.1 uncultured bacterium
GGCTTGGATTCCTGCTATTTTCTTTATTACAAAGAGGGAAGAGAGAGAAAAGTTTAGAAATTATTTAGAATTGATATATTTTTTTGTTATAATTTTTAGCTTTTAATATGAAAATAAAAAGAAATTCTTATTATGTAGTTCTGGCAATAATTATTTGTGTAGGAGCAATTTTAAGATTTTTACAACTAGAGTTAAAACCTCTTTGGCTAGATGAAATTTTAACTGCTTTATTTAGTTTAGGCAAAAGTTATCAAGATATACCTATTAACATTGTTTTTACTCCTTTAGGGCTGAATAAATTATTTAGTTTAAATCCTGATGCTAATTGTAATTTAATTAGTCAAAATTTAATTAATCAATCTACTCATCCGCCTCTATATTTTTGTTTAAATAATTGGTGGCTAACTCTATTTAAAAACTCTAATTATTCATTAATTTGGCAATTAAGAGCGTTTCCCGCAATAATTGGACTTTTAACAATAGTTGCTATTTATTATCTTAACCGTTTAGCTTTTTCTGCTGAAATTGGCTTGATGAGTGCTGCAATTATGGCAGTTTCTCCTTTTGGTGTTTATTTATCCCAAGAAGCACGCCATTATACTTTACCAATACTATTAATTACTTTATCTTTAATTGCCTTAATTAAAATTCAAAAAGAATTAGAACAACAAAAAGTTATCCTTAAAACTTGGATTATTTGGATAGTAATCAATGCCATTAGTTTTTACGTTCATTATTTTTCTTTTATATCTTATGCTGCTCAAATAGGAACAATTTTGGTTCTTGTATATAAATTTAAAATAAAAAAATATTGGCAAATTTTTATTTATATATTGCTACCAATAGTCTTATTTACTCCTTGGTTATCTATTCTAACTAAACATTCTACAAGTTCCAAAACTGATTGGCTACCAACACCAGAACATATCACTCCTTTACTACAAATTATAGTTAGTTGGATTTTAATGATTATTAGTTTACCTGTAGAAAATCAATCTTTAATCATTCAAATATTTTGTGGATTGATTATGATAGCTTTCAGTGGCTGGATTTTTACCCAAATATATAAATATCCCTTTAAAAAAAATAACAGTATATTCACCTTACTTTCTTTTATTTGCTTTGTTTTATTACAATTTTTAATGATTATTTATATTCTCAGAAAAGATATTACTGTAGCACCTCGATATAACTTTATTTATTATCCAGCCGTAGTA
>CAYPSO010000029.1:0-47105 GCA_964413275.1 uncultured bacterium
TCGATTTTGCGTAACATCAGTTAACCGATTAAAGCACTGCCAGTACCTTGGAACATCAACCAAGTTAAGAAAAAATTAGAAATAAAAATAGCTAATAAAGATATTACCACAGCCGCAGTAGTTGATTGTCCAACTCCTTTAGCACCGCCTGTGGTAGTAAGTCCCCAACTACAACCAATAACAGCGATTAAACCACCAAAAACAACAGCTTTAATAGCAGCACTAATTAAATCCCATAATCCTAGAAAATTACGGACTGAATCAAGAAATACTGATTGAGGTATATTATATAAATTTGTAGCAATTAACAAGCCGCCAGCCATGCCAGTAATTAAAGATAAAATGGTGAGAATTGGCAACATAATACAACAGGCTAAGACTCTTGGAACGACTAAATAGTCAATGGGATCGGTCTTTAAAATATAAAGAGCATCAATTTGTTCTGTTACCCGCATTGTACCTATTTCTGCTGCAAAAGCCGAGCCAACTCTACCAGCTAAAACCACCGCAGTTAAGACAGGGGCTAATTCACGGGTTAGGGCTAAACCTAAAACGCCTCCAACTGCTGTACCTGCACCAAAATAGATAAATTCTCTAGCTACTTGTACGGTAAATACCATACCCACAAAACTAGCTGTGATTAAAGCAATAATTAAAGAATCAGGCCCAACTAAAGACATTTGTTCAAGGGTATTGCGGCGATTAATTTTAGTTTGTAATAGATGAACTAAAACCTGTCCTCCTAATAAAAAAGCAGCTACTATGCGCTGAAACCAGATAGGAACATAATTTGTTTCAATTTTATTGGTCATTTCATTTATCAATTAGCGGTTAGCGGTTAGCGGTTAGCGGTTAGCGGTTAGCGATTAGCGATTAGCCGTTAGCGATTAGCGATTAGCCGTTAGCGATTGGCTTTCATCATTTACCATTTACCATTTATCAATGTTTAACTCGCGCGTTCCCAAGGTGAGGAAACCTCACCGGGTTCGCTCGTCAATGTTCAATGAAAAAACTGAATACTGACTACTACTAAATCAATTATTTCGATTTTGCGTAACATCAGTTAATCAGAAGATTCCACTCGGAAACGTTCTACAGAAGAGATTAAATCCTTAGCAATTGTTACCAGATTTCCGAGTGAACCAGCAACCCTTTGGGATTCTTGGGAAGTTTCTTGGGCAGTTAATTCTACCGATTGCATTACCTGAGTTACCGTGTTAGCATTTTCCCTTTGTTCAACGGTATCTGCTGTAATGGAACGTACCAAAGTATCAATACGATTGGATACATTAATAATATCTTCTAGGGAACGTTTTGCTTGTTCTGCCCGTTTATTTCCTTCAATTACCTGTTGAATACCTTCTTCCATCGCTGACATAACACCGCTTGTTTCACTTTGAATTTGCATTACGATTTGTTCGATTTCCTTTAAAGCTTTAGCGGATCTATCCGCCAACTGCCTGACTTCATCGGCAACGATCGCAAAACCTCTTCCTGCTTCTCCGGCTCTAGCTGCCTCAATGGAAGCATTAAGGGCGAGTAAGTTGGTACGAGAAGCAATCTGAGAGATTACAGCTACAATCTTGGAAATCTCTTGAGAAGCTTCTGCTAGGCGTTTTACCTTACGAGCAGTTTCTGATACTGTTTCTCGAATTTGGAGAATACCAGCCACCGTACTTTCTACTGATTCTCCACCTTTTAGAGCAGTGGAGGTGGCTGTGCGGGCAACTTGTTCTGCTTCTCTAGCGTTATCTGCTACCCTTTTAATGGCTTCAGTCATCATTTGTACGGAATTAAGGGTAACGGCTAATTCTTCAGCTTGTCTCCAAGCATCAGCCGAAAGACTACGGGCGAATGATTCACTATCAGTGGAGTTTTGGTTTACTTGACGAGATGCTTTTTTAACCTGTTGTACAAGGGCTCTTAGATTTTGAATTGTTAGGTTAAAGGCATCGGCAACTGCCCCTAAAACGTCGGCGGTAACTTCAGCCTGTACGGTTAAGTCACCTCTTGCCGCTCCTTCTACATCATCAAGTAGTCTGATTACCTGACGCTGTAAGTCTTCCCTAGCTTGTTCTGTTTCTTCGGCGCGTCTTTGTGCTTCACTGGTTGTAGTTAAAATAACTTTAGCCATTTGATTAAAATTAGCTGATAGTTGGCCTAATTCATCTTGTGAATAAACTGTAGCTTTAACATTAAGATTACCTTGAGATACTGCGTCAAACTGAACTTGCAAATCGTTAGTAGAACGTTTAATCTGATTAGTGGTGATACCGCCTAAAAATACTGCGCTACCAAAACTAGCAACCCCGGCAATTAAGGTCATTAAAGCACTGGTGGAGCGTAAATGTTTCACTACTTCTGGTTGTTCATTTTTTGCCATGTTAGTCGAAGCAAAACTAACTACTGCTACTGCTAAAGCTGAAGTAATTCCTGTAGCTGTGGCTGTTAACCATTGTTTTTTTCTTAAGGGGGCATTTTCAAAACTGGCTAAAAATCCCTGTTCAACTTCTACTTTAGTGTCAACGGTTGCTTCTGAAGGTTTAGTAAATTCTGTGGCAGGGGGGTTTTCATTGTCACCAATAGTAAATAAGGAATCATCTATGCTATCGGTATCCTCATCTTCACCAATATTGAAGTCAATTTGATTAGTTAAATTTTCGTTTTCTTGTCGGAAAAATCCAGAATCGGCTAATTCTTGATCCACCTCTCCCATATCAAAATTAGGGATATTGTCTAAATCATCTTCGTTAAATACATCAAATTCCTCTAAAAATCCATTGTCAGCATTTAATTGTTCTTGTGCTATTTCATTGTCTGATTCCTCAAAGGAGTTTTCTCCGATGAAGGAGGGATTTTCATTATCTATATCAAGTTGTTCTAGATTAAAATCTTCTTGGTCATTAAATTCTTCAGGAGGAGAATCTTCTTGGTCATTAAATTCTTCGTAAAAAGGATAATCTTCCGTTGGTGAAACACTATCATCAGTGTTCATTAATAAGGTTTCAGAATTATCATCATCTATCTCAAAGTTTTCCTGATAATTCTCGTTGGCAAATTCTTGTTCTGAAGATAAAAGAGGATTAAGCTCTATTTCTTCGCTTAATTCATTAAAATCATCTTTATTATCTATAGCAATTTCATTATTAAAAGGATTGTGTTCATGAGTTAACATACTATCGGGTGTAACCACAAAAGTAGCTTCTTCATCATTGGCAAAATTATTATAATTATCTTCTTCTAAATCGTCTAAATTGATATTTTCTGGAAATTCAAAATCGGAGTTTTCATTATCTGATATTTCTTGCCAAGATAGATTTTCTTCTGATTCTTCAACTTCGTCAAAAAAATCAGATGCTTCATTTGTCTGGGCAAAAGGATTTTCAAAAGGATTGTCTTGATTAGGATTGTCTGTAAAGTCTTCTTCTGAAATCTCTTCATCATCAATCATCTGCTCAAATTGATATTCTACTTCTTTGTCTTCTTCCCAATCCACTGATGAAGATTCCCCCCATTGTTCGTCTTGTTCGTTACCATTCGAGTTTTGATTATTCGTCATTATTTGCGTATCGCCTGGTTCAAAGTCATCAGTATCGGGATTTTGTTGAAATTCTTTAATTTGTTCAATTCCGTTATTAGCATAATCAATTAGTTCGGGTTCATCAGTTAATGCTAAAACTGATTCATATTGTTTTTGGGCAAATTCGTATTGTTGAAGACCATAACAATAAATATGTCCCCTTAACAATAAAATACTAGGCTCTTCTGGATATTCTGTTGCCATATTATCAATAATATTGGCTGCTTCTTGATAATCTCCCTGTAAATATGCCTGCTGGGCTTGTCCATATTCTTGTGCATAGTCTGTTCCAGATTTCATTTATATCCCTCCAGGACTAATAGATCAAATAGCTGTTAGTTGTAATTAAAATTCTCAAAGGTTAAAATTCTATTCTTATTGTAAGTAGAAAAGCTTGAATATCGGATATTTTTCCTTAGGCTGCCCATCTAGATGAGCGTAAAAGTGCTTGATGATCTAGCAATCTCACAACTTCTTCGGACTTAGCAGTTAAGAGCCATTCTCCTAAAACAAACAATTCAGTTTGTTCGGCGGTATGCTTGGGTTTTTCCAATTGCTCTACTTTTCGCCAATCCATTTGTCCTAGTCTATCAATAGCTAATCCTAAAATAATATCTTCATTTTCAATAGCAATTATGGGAATTTCTTGTCTTTGTGTATTAAGATTTTTGGTATCTCCTAAAAATTGACCTAAATCTGCCACCCATACTACTTGTCCTCGTAAATTTATCGTCCCTAATAGTAAAGGAGAACTATTGGGAATTGAAGTAATTCGATCTGGAGGTTGTTGCATTACCTCTCTAATGGCTATAGCAGGGAGAGCAAATTCATCACCAGAAGATAAATAAAAGCGCAAATAAAGTTCACCTTCACGACTTTCTAATTCTTGCATATCTGACGATAGTTCTTCCTCATTTTCCCCAAAAAAATCTGGATTAGCTATCATAATTAATTTTCCTTTATTGTTTTATTTGTTAATACCTATTAAGTTTGATTTTTTACTTAGATTCATGAGGTAAATTTTAGTTGTTAAAGTAATAATTACCTACCAGAAATAGACGTTTTTCTATCCTCTAAGTAACTGTTTTACTGTGCCAATTAATTCTACTGGCTCAAATGGTTTGGCAATATAAGCATCTGCTCCTTGTTTCATTCCCCAATAACGGTCAAATTCTTCTCCTTTAGAAGAACACATAACCACGGGAATATTTTGAGTTTTAGGATCGCTTTTAATCCGACGACATACTTCATAACCATTCATTCTGGGCATGACAATATCTAAAACCACAATATCTGGATTGTAGGCTGCAAATTGTTCTAAAGCTTCTACACCATCGGAAGCTACTGAAACATTTAAACCTCCTTTTTTCAATAGTTCTGAAATCATTTGTCGTTGTGCTACGCTATCCTCTACTACTAAAACTTTACTCATAATTAACTACCATCAACCTCTATTTACTTAAATTAAATTAAATTTCAGTTTAACTACATTAACTTTGTATTAATTAAATTATCCTCCCTGTCATTGAACTGTTTGATAAAATTATTCTCACTGTTACCTTATGAGTATCTTATAGATTGAGATAATTTTCTACTAAAGTCAACAATTCATTTTTCCCAAAAGGCTTGGTTAGATAATCAGTAGCACCTAATAGTTTTGCCTGTACTCTATTGATATAACTCTCCTTACCTGTAAGAATAATTATGGGGATTTCTTTAAACAAAGAAGAACCTCTTAACATACTACAAATTTCATATCCATTTAGTTTAGGCATAACCAAGTCACAAAGAATCAGATTAGGTTTAATTTCTAATATCTGGCTAATAGCAGAGATTGGTTCTGTAATTGCTGTAATAGAATAACCTTGGTTACTTAAGATTGCTTCTACACTTTTAGCAATGGTTAAGTCATCATCTAGACATAGTATATGGGGTTTTTTGTTGATTTCACTCAACTGTGAATTTTTTTGATCCAATAAGTCTAAATTATTTGAATTTAAGTTAACCCATCCTTTCTCTATATAAGGATAAATAGCTTTAGCTATAGTAACAACATCTCGATTAATGTATCGGGCAATCTGACGTAAGGATGTTTGTCCGTCACAGGAGCGATATAATCCTTTATAGGTATTTTCAGGTAAAGCAAGTTTTAAATTTTCTGTATCTGTTATTACAGGACATTGGGAAGGATCTTGAATTTCTGGATTTAATTGCTTCCATTGATGTAATTGTTTCATAATTACTGTAATTAAAGGAGCAATATCAAAACTGACGAGTTGTGGAGCTAAGGGTGTTCCCATCTGAAAAATAAATGAACCCTGATGAAGACTAAATAAATCAAAAATTATTTCTTGTATCATATTTTGTAAGATACTACGTCCCTGAGAAGCGGTTAATAATTTTTTCTCTAATAACAACCATAAATATGCATATTCAGGAGAGTTATTTTCCGAAATATCGGCAATTTCTAAATCTTTTAATTCTATATTATCTAAATAGCGATATAAGTAATCTTGTAGTCTGGTTAAATTATTATTATTAATTACTGTGGCATAGGTGATTTTTCCATTCACAAAAAAAACAAGCCAAGCTAATCTCTTAGTCAAATGGTGATTATTACTACTTTGAATATTATGGGTGTTTTTTTCTCCTTGAGACCTTTGAGCTTGAAAATAGATTCGATAATTAGGATAGTAGGCTTCTACTAATAATTCTCCAGTACGCTGACCTAGTTGTATTAGTTGTAAGATACTTCTAATATCAATTTCATTTAAGGTTCCCTGCATTTTGTTTACTGTAAAAATTTATTTATTATTTAATACTTGTAAGTATAAACCCAGTTAGCTTTGAATCTCTGAACTAATGTCTTTATTTTAGAAAGGGTATTTTATCTTAATGTCCCAATCTTTTTTCTTTCTTAAAAGACATTAGGGATGCTATTTTACTATTCCATTGTACCATGGGATTAAATTTATTATTAAATCTTGATAAATTTCAAAAAATAAGCCTAAGTTCAACGTTTTTCCTGTAGAAATAATAAACAGTAACTTTTTTTTCAAGGGTGATACATATCGGCTTAGTTTTTCCAAAATAAATCAATAGTGGAATAACAGGATGGCTAATCATGAATTATAATGATCCATATAATTGACTTATTCAAATAAGTTTAAATATTATAAACAAAAAGTATTAAAGAGGAAGACCGAAGTGCTATACCTAGCAGAAGTCAAAAAGCAGAGTAAAGGATTTATAGGCGGTACTGAAACAAAGTTAAAATTATTGGCTTTTCAACGTAATGACCAGAGTTGGTGTGCAGTACCCGGAGATGAATCAATTAACTGTGAAAGTGCCAGCAATTTTGGTGAAGGAACTTTATTATTAGTTACTTTAGCTGGAAATCGCCAAGTTCAAGGAACTCCGACTTTAGCAGGTCCAAGAATCATTACTATGTTGCAAAGTTTTTCCAGAGTAATGGATAAGTCTAAAAGTCAGGAAGAAGAAATTGAGCAATGGAAACAATCCCTTACCTATCAAAGTCAAGAGTTAACTCGCCGAGAAATGGAGATGGAAGCTCGGATTGACGAAATAGAGCATAAAGAAGCGGAGTTAAGAAATTTAGAAAGACAAAAGCAAGAAATAGAAAGATCGAAACTCGAAGCTGAACAAATTCAAATAGATTGCGAGCGTCAACTTGAAGAAGTAAATAAAGCTTGGGAGGCATTACGAGGAGAACAAACAAATATTGAAGAAGCAAAAAAAGAATTGGAACAAACATCGGTTTTAGATGAAGTTCAAGCTAATCATATTCGTGAATTAATCGATCGCTTAGATGAAGTTTTACCTATTGATTCTGTTCAAGAACAAATCAATTCTGCTTGGGAAGCAATTAGTCATCAACAGGAAATTTTAGAAAATCATTGGCAACAATTAGAAGAACAAAAACAAAAGGCACAAGAACAGGAAAGTCAACTAGAACAAAAGAAACAAAATATAGAAAATCGTAAACAAAAATTACAAGAAGAATTAAATGCCTTAGAACAGTCAAAACAAGATTTGCAGGTTCAAAAAAACTTATTAGAAAACAAAGAAGAAATTATTAAAATTGTTAAATATAATTTACAAACTATAGAGGACTTACATAAAAATGTCTCCGCTTTAGCGATGCAATCTGGAGATTTTCAACTAGAAAATAAGGTTGATGTTAAAAGTTTAGAAAATATGCCTTTGGGGGAATTAGAAGAATTAGTAAAAAATCAACAAGTAGATTTAGAAAAATTTGCCCAATTTGTTAAAGCTCAAGAAGATGAGTTAACTGTTCAATATGAAGAAATACAAGAATTAAAACAAAAATTACAAAATCTTAATCCCTTTGATAGCTTAAGTATAGAAACTGATTTAACAGAATCAGAGGAACAATATAGCATCCTTGATGAATCTTTAATTGGCTCTCGTCGTAATCTTAGGGAAAGGCAAGAATTTGTTAAATTGCATCTTCGTATTTTACGTACTCGTCAAGGCATAATTGATATTGATAATGATGCTAATGATATCGATCTTCAACCAATTTTAGCTAAATTGGAGCAGCAAAGACAGCAACAGCAACAAGCTCAAGAAACTTTACAATCTCAAAAAGAACAAATACAAGTTGCCATTAGCCAGCTTGAATCTTTAATCGCCAATCAAGATAGTCAATATCAAGAACAAAAACAACAAATTCAAGAGGAAGAAAATTATTATCAACAAGCCCAGATAGATTTAGCTGCTATTATCTCTCGTCTTGACATTTACGAGCAAATATTACAACCATTACAGAATACCTTGAACCAACTTAAGGATAAATTGCATTCCATTGAAGAATTTCCGAATAGTTTATCATCTACTCAACAAGAACAGGCTCAAATACTAGCAGAAATGGAAGGGATTATTAATGCTTTGACTGGAACAGAAGAAATACAAATGATTTAAAAGCGATTAGCGGTTAGCGGTTAGCTTTTAGCGGTTAGCAGTTAGCGATTAGCAGTTAGCGATTAGCCCAATACTAACTACTAATTACTGACTACTGACTCCTGACTACTAACCCTAACCAGCCAACGAGTTCAGCAAACCCTATTTATTAGCATTTCTTCATTACAATCCAATTATCTTCTACTGTGGCGATCGCATTTCCGGGTAAAGAAGATGTACTACTTTTATTTGGTGCATTGATTAGATGTACTATTTGTTCTATTTGCTGGAAATTAGGAGTTTTTTTGAGTAAGGACTCAAAAAAAAGGCGAATAACCCTTCTTTGCAACGCTAATGGTTTATTTTTTAAAACGGAGCGATTTAAAGCAGTTTTATTTTCCACTAAAGATTGTTGTAGAGCTTCAGTTGCTAGATTTTGTAACAAAAGCACTTCCTCTCTTAACACTTCGACAGTTTGAGCTAAAGTTTTTTCTACTTGAGGATTAAAATTATCTTGCAGATAGGGTAAAACAACATTGCGGATACGATTACGAGCATAACGAAGATTATCATTAACTTGATCGTACCAAATCGGAAGTTGAAAATCTTGACAAAACTTTCCTGTCTCCTGACGAGATACATTAAGCAAAGGACGAATTAAAGAAATACCTTGACTAAGACAACGTTGCCAATTAAGGGAAACTAAGCCATCAGTGCCAGCACCACGAATTAAATTATAAAGTAAAGTTTCACTAACATCACTTTGAGTATGCCCAGTAACAACTAGATTAAATCCTTGTTGGAGAGCAATTTCAGTTAAAGCCTGATAACGCCATTCTCTAGCGATTGCTTCAGATTCTTTATGGGGATGGGGATTAATTTTTAAATAAAAAGGCAAGCCAAAATTTTGAGCAATGCTATAAACATGGTCAGCAATACCTCGATCCGTTGACCAACAATGATCGCAGTGGGCAATAGCTATTTGCCATTGCCACTTTGATTGTAGATCGAATAATAATTTAGTTAAACATAGGGAATCTTGACCTCCAGAAACTGCGATTAAAAAACGACTACCCAGTGGTATGAGTTGTCGTTGACGGAGGGTTTTATGTAATCTAGCATGAAGCTCGCTCCAGCTAGACAATGGATTCATAATTATAAATCCTGCCACACAGTATCAAAGTCAGAATTCTCATCATTTTTTTCTTCGTTATCTAAACCCAATTCACCAAAGCCAAAATTATCATCGTCGTCTAAAGACTCTGAAAACTCAAGCTTTTCCTCATCATCCCCAAAGGGATCGACTTCTTCTTGTCCTGATTTGAGTTCATCTTCAATACTTTGAGATAGCATATCTGCATCGAGATCGGCAATTTCCTCATTTTGCTTACTTGATAAATTAGCAATATTGGTAGAAGGTTTATTAAGTTCTAAAACAGTGGCAGTTTCAGCGATAAAATCTAATTCTGGATCTACCGAAAAATCATCAGATTCTGAGTCAAAGGAAATACTATTTTCAAAAGCATTTTTAGAGGATGAGTTAGTTGATAATAATTGTTTTTGGTTATCTGAATCGTTATCAGTGGCATCGCTCTCAAGCTCGAAGTTGTTATTTTCTTCAGATTCATCAGAACAAAATTCGATTTTGAGCCTCAACCTACCCTTTTGCCAGCCCGGAGAGCCGAATCTAAGAATAGCACACTCACTACCTTCAGGAGATAACCAACCCAAATCTTCTTCTGTAACACCATAACTACTATATTTAATTAGTTCTTGTTTGAGAGCTTCTGCCAATTCACTGACACGAAAAGTATTATGGGGACTCACGAATTGAACGGGATTGGCTACACAAATAACTTCGCCGCTTTTAAGGGGATAAAAATTTTTAGTCACAGTTGTTTACTCCATTTTTGTAATATTTGTAGCGTTTAAAATTTTAAAAAAACCAACCATAGGAATGTAATCCTTTACCCAATAAATTTACCCCAAGATAGCAGATCCAGACAACTATAAAACCACTAGCAGCAATTAGAGCAGGTTTTCTACCCTGCCAACCCTTAGTGATTCTAGCATGAAGATAAGCGGCAAAAACAAGCCATGTAATCAAGGCCCATGTTTCCTTGGGATCCCAACTCCAGTAAGAGCCCCAAGCTTCATTAGCCCAAACTCCACCAGCAATAATACCAATGGTTAAAAGAGGAAAACCAAGACCAATAATACGGTAACTAATATTATCTAAAGTATCAGCAAGATTAAGACGTTGGGGAGAAAGAATAGAGGATTCAGCCACAGATAAGTTGGGAGAAATTACAGCCGTATTCCCATTTAGATTAGTTGATGAAATAGGAAGATTATCAACTGTTAAATTTTCATGATTTAATGGTGGATGTTGCTGACGATAGCTACCTGTACCAACAGAACTACCTCTAAGCTCAATTTTCTGTCCACCTGTAACTATAAGAAAGACAATTGCCAATAAAGAGCCAACCAGCAAAGCAGAATAACTAAGCATCATGACGCTAACGTGCATCATTAGCCAATTAGACTTAAGAGCAGGTACTAAAGGAGCAGATGCTTGCATTTCCGAAGGTAAAGATAAAGCAGCAAAAGCTGTAATTCCCATAGCTACAGGAGCAGTGATTGCTCCGACTAAACGACTACCAGTAACATATTCAGCAAATAAATGAACGGCAGTAATACCCCAAGTAAGAAAAAATAGGGATTCGTAAAGATTGCTCAGAGGAAAATAACCAGCATCTAACCATCTAGCTCCGAGTAAAGCTGCAATAGATAAGTTGGCGATCGCTATTCCGGTTGTACCTAATGGTTTAAGATAAGGTATCTTGGGAAAAGCCAATCCTACCCAATAAATCAACATAGTCAGAAATAGAATTAAAAATGAAATATTGTCCAAATGATTTTGGAGACTGACTAAATCCATAATTTCTGTTCTCAAGTAATATTTTTGTTTGTATTAATTTTTTAGAGATAATAATATCCTACAATTTACTGGAATTTTTAGGTAGGTGATCCCGAAGTCGCTCTCGAAATGGCATTGCTGAATTTAGCAACGCTCTTGAAATCCCAGAAAACCAATACATGGAGTTATAGATGAAAGTAAAAATTATTATTTTAGGTGTAGGGCGTTGGGGCAGTCATTTAGTAAGAATTTTTTCCCAAAATTCACAAGTTGATATTCTCGCTATAGTTGATTCTCAACAAGAACATTTAACTTACTGTCAAAACCAATTATTACCTGCCAATTATGATATTATTTTAAGCACTGATTGGCAATCAGTTTATGATTTACCAGATATTGATGCTGTAGTTGTTGCGACTCCTGCTTCTACCCATTATCCTTTGATTAAAAATGCTTTAGAGCGGGGTTTTCATGTTTTAGCAGAGAAACCTTTAACTTTGGATACTGATGAGTGCATTGAGCTTACTCAGCTTGCCCAGAAAAAAGGTTGTTTATTACTCGTCGATCATACCTATTTATTTAATCCTATTGTCCAAAAAGCACAACAGATAATCAAAACAGGAAGTTTAGGAAATTTACGCTATGGTTATGCTACCAGAACAAATTTAGGGCCAGTGCGTCATGATTTAGATGCTTTATGGGATTTAGCTATTCACGATTTGGCTATTTTTAATTATTGGCTCGGAGAAATTCCTATTCAAGTTCAAGCTCAAGGAAAAATCTGGTTGCAACCCAATTTATCAGATTTAGTTTGGATAAATTTAATTTATCCTAATGGTTTTTCGGCTCATCTTCATCTTTGTTGGTTAAATCCTGATAAACAAAGACGTATGGCAATTGTTGGTAGTCAAGGCACTCTTATTTTTGATGAAATGCGTGCAGATTTTCCTTTAGTTATACAAAAAGGTTCTTTTGAAACCAGAGAAAATGGATTTATTCCTATTAATGTTAACTGTGAATTAGTAAAAGTAGAAAAAGCAGAGCCTTTGAAGATAGTTTGTGATGAATTTATTGATAATATTAATGCTCACAATTATTTGACTTTTTCTGATGGTAATTTAGCTACTCAATTAGTTCATATTCTTACTTGTATTAGTAAATCTTTACAAGAAGATGGGAAATTAATAAATGTTAGCTTTTAGCGTTTAGCGATTAGCGTTTAGCTTTTAGCTGTTAGCAATTAGCTGTTAGCTGTTAGCTGTTAGCGTTTAGCAGTTAGCAATTAGCTGTTAGCAGTTAGCGGTTAGCGGTTAGCGTTTAGCGATTAGTGTTTAGCGTTTAGCGGTTAGCTTTCATCATTTACCATTTACCATTTATCAATGTTTAATGTTTAATGTTTAATGTTTAACCAATCTTAACCAATAACTAAGTGCGTAAGTCCTGCCTAGGTTATTTAGCAATAGGAATAGATATAGTTACTGTTGTTCCTTGATTTTCTCCTAAACTAAATAAGCTAATGCTGCCTCCCATCATTTCTATTAAGTTTTTAGAAATCGCTAATCCTAATCCTGTTCCACCAAATTTTCTAGTTGTTGAACCGTCAACCATGACAAATGGTTGAAATAATTTGTTTTGTTGATTCTGTGGTATTCCTATTCCGGTATCTTTGACTTCAACTACTATTAGTTTCTTAGGATTTTCTTCTTTTTCTTTTAAATAAATTTTTAAAATAATACCTCCATTATCTGTAAATTTTACGGCATTACCAATTACATTAATTAAAACTTGTTTTAATTTATGATAATCGGCATAAATTTTTATATTTTGACAAAAAGTTTCTACTTTTAATTGTAAATCTTTGCTTTTAATTAAACCGATTTGTAAATTAATTACATCATCAAGTAATTTTTTAAAATCTATTAATTTTAGATCGAGAGAAATTTGACCAGCTTCTATTTTAGATATATCTAAAACATCATTAATAATTTTTAATAGGTGTACTGCTGCTTGATCGGCTTTTTCTAAAAACTCTAATTCTTCTTCCTCGCTATCACAATAACCATCTTTAATTAGACGAATACTACCAATTATACCATTAAGAGGTGTTCTTAATTCATGGGAAGTATTAGCTAAAAATTCATTTTTTAATTGATTAGCGTTTCTAGCGTCTTGCCATGCTTTTTCTATTTCTTTTGCTCCAGCTTTTAAACTATCAATCATTTGATTTAAAGCTCGATATAATTCTTTAATTTCTTTAATTTTGAATTGATAATTTATAATATTATTACTTTGAATTTGTTGATTAGTAATTGCGTAATTTCTTAATTTTTCTAAGGGATCGGATAATTCTGACGATAAATATATAATTGCAATTAAACTAGCTAATGTTAAACCAATAACCAATAATAATAATAGTTGAAATAAAGTTTTTTGTATATCTTGTAATTGAGCTAAAGCACTATCTAAACTCGTAACAGCTAAAACTACCCATTTTTGATTTTTTTCATGAGAAATAGGACTAGGAATAGCTGTATATCCTGCTAATAATTCTGTACCATTTTTTTCTAAAGAAAATAAATGTAAAAAATCTTGACGACCATTGATGGCATTATTTAATAAAATTGATAATCTTTCTTTATCGTCTTCATCTCTAATATTACGATCTATTTTTTCAGGAAATGGATGTACCAGAAAGTTACCTTCTTCGTTAATAATTACAGGATATCCAGTTAAAGAACCTGTTTTAAGATTTTCCAGTTTTAATAATGATACTTTAAAGCAAAGAAGATATATTAAAGAACCTTGATTATCATATACAGGTGCAGTTAATAATAGCTCTAATTGTTTATAAGAGCTATTTTGATTTTGTTTACTTATATTGTCAATTGACTTATTTGGAGAAATATATTTAACATTAATGTGAGATTTATCTACTTTTGAATTCTGTATTTTGTCCCAAATATTTTCATGAACTTTACCTAATGTTTTTTGCCCACAGGTACTATATTTAATTTTTTTTTCTGTGATACTAGAAATTTGTACACAGTCTATATACTGAGGCAATAATTTAAGTTGTTCCTGAACAAATTCTTGCTTTTTTACAGAAGTACCTGATTGTAAAACATTACTATTACTAGCATTAACTAAATTAGTTTCTAATAATTCAATTAATTCCTGTAAACTTTCCCCTTTTTTAACCGCACTTTCCGTTACATTTTGTCGAGCAGTTTCTAAAAGTGCCGAACGTGCTTTACGATAAGTAACACCATAAGTTAGCCCAACTCCTACTATAAGTACAGGTAAGGTTAATAGCAAAAGTCTCGATAATAAGATACGGCGAAAAGAGTATTGACTCATCTGATTTTTAAGAGTTAATTAGTTTAATTTTATCAATTGCTATTCATTTCTGACTGATAATTTGATTTTTATACCAAAAAATATTGCTGCAATAACACCCCTCTAGATTTTTAACTGCAAACTTGCCTCGATTTGCTAAAAGAGCAATGCTCCAACGCTATAATTACATTAATTGTTAAAAAAAATTAAGAAAATTAAAAAAACCAAAAACTTATGACCAGTTTAAGTTTACAAGAAATTTCCGACCATTTGGATAGCCCCAATTCTCGCGATCGCATGGTTGCTTTAGCTAATCTTCGTGCTATTGCTCCCGAAGATGCTGTACCTTTAATCAAAAAAGTTTTGTATGATGAAAATATCCCTGTTCGTTCTATGGCGATTTTTGCTTTAGGAGTCAAACCAACGGAAGAATCTTACCCTCTTCTTGTAGAATTACTAGAAACAGATCCTGATTATGGTATTCGTGCTGATGCTGCCGGAGCATTGGGATATTTAGAAGATATTCGAGCTTTTGAACCTTTAGTCAGAGCTTTTTATGAAGATACTGAGTGGTTAGTACGTTTCAGTGCTGCTGTATCTTTAGGAAATTTACAAGATATGAGAGCTAAAAATGTTCTGTTAGAAGCCTTAAAAAGTCAAGAAGTTGTCCTGCAACAAGCAGCTATTTCCGCTTTAGGAGAAATCAAGGCAATTGATGCTTTAGAAGATATTTTAGTTTTCGCTTCCTCAGGAGATTGGTTAATTCGTCAACGATTGGCAGAAGCTTTGGGCAATTTAAACTCGGAAAAAAGTATTTCAGCCTTAAAATTTTTAGCTAAAGATAGTCATCCTCAAGTTAGTCAAACAGCTATGTATTCCCTAGATACTTTAGCAAAAATGGATCGAAATTAAGCACAATTAGGCTTAAAATCTTTAATGTTGGGATTGCGATATTTTTTTGTTTGTCTATTCCCGATATTAATGAAAGAGAAAGTAACTAAAATTATTCATGGATTTACAAGAATTTTTAGAATCAAGTGCTGGTAATTGGTTTGCTCAACGCACCAGTTACAATTTAGCCCAAGGAAATTGTGAAAATAATAAAGCAGAAATTACGGTTGAGAAATTATCTTCAGAGCATCCTGAAGTAATTGAATTGTGCCAAAAAAATTCTCTAAAACCAAATGTAAGTTGTGGAGGAATTAAAATATCTTGGGACAATTCCGTAGATTGGGGTAAACCAAAAGATAAAGGTTATAGTATGTTAGTTTTTATTCCTGATGAGGATAAAGCAGAAACCGGTAAGATATTACGCCACAATCATCAATCCACTAGCACAATGACTTTAGGGCGTTATATCTTGGCTGAAGATGAATCCCTAACCTTAATTATTGAAGAAGGAGATTGTTTCATCGAAGAGCGTCAATTATTTGTTAGTCCTAATTTACGCCTACGCAGTAGCCTCTGTAAATTAGCCGATGAATATAGCATAACCTCATTTTATTCAGAAATCAGAAAAATGCCTCCTAAAACAGATAATAAATAGTCAGTATTCAGTATTCAGTACTTAGTGGTTAGAAAGCTAACCGCTAACTGCTAACCGCTAACCGCTAATTGCTAACCGCTAACTGCTAACCGCTAACCCCTAATCCCTATTTATTTAACTCTCTCCTTAAAGCCTCTAATTCATCATCAATAGCTGGAGTAGATGGAGTAGTGGGAGTAGAGTCTTTGGTTTCTCCTGGTAAAGCTGCTTGATTAACAGAACCACCTGTTAACTGTCGTTTCATGGCTTCTAATTCAGCATCAACATCACTACTACCTTCAAGTTGGGCAAATTGGTGTTCTAAACCAGTATCACCCAACTCTGCTGCTGCTTGGGATTGAGCTTCTAACTGCATAACCTTTTCTTCCATGCGCTCAAATGCTGCCATCGCACTGCTTGTACCAATATTACCAATGGTTTCTTGTAATTGTTGATTGGCTTTAGCCGCACTTGCCCTAGCTTTGAGCATATCTTTTTTAGTTTTTGCTTCAGAAATCTTACTTTCTAAAGCAATCAAATTACGTTTTAAAGTATCTACTTGGTTAACTTGTTGATCTAATTGCGCTTTCAGAGCAGATGCTGTATCACTGTAAGTTTTTTTCTGGCCTAAAGCCTGACGAGCAAGGTTTTCATCCCCTTTTGTTAAAGCAAGTTGCGCTCTTTGTTGCCATTGTTCGGCAGATTGTATGTTTTTCTGATATTGTTGTTCAGTACGTTTTTGAGTAGCAATAGTTGAAGCTACAGCTTGACGCAATTGGATCAAATCCTCCTGCATATCAATGAGAGACTGTTCTAAAACTTTTTCTGGATCTTCTGCTTTACTAACTAAGTCATTAAGATTAGCTCGAACAACTCTACCTAAACGATCAAATAATCCCATAATTCCTATCCTTAAATTCTGTGATAAGTAAAAATCAACTTTTATGATTGAGAATGCAAAACCTATTTCTAATTTATCGCAATTTTCTACGATGTAAATAAGTTAATAATGAACAATAAAAAAGCTAACAGCTAACAGCTAACAGCTAACGGCTAAGTATTTTGATCGTCTTCTAAATCTGGTTTGTGAATTTCTTCTTTAAAACCTCGAAGTGTTTTACCGAAGGCACTACCAATTTCCGGTATTTTTTTCGGTCCGAAAATTAGTAATACTACAATTAAAATAATCATAACCTCTGGGATACCTAAACCAAACATAAAACTGACTCCTAATCATTAATTTATCTATCAATTTTGAAAAAAAGGTTCCATCTCAGTATATCTTGTGACACATATAAGATGACATTGGCAGATTCTGATATATGAGCATTACACTAACCTCCAAATCCGATTTAAGACAAGAATTACATCCCACTATGGCTCAATTAGCCAACTTAATTGAGACTAGCTGGCAGAAATATTTAGACTTATCTCCCTATCAATTACCTGAAGGCTTGGGATATGTAGAAGGCAAATTAGAAGGGGAAAAACTAACTATTCAAAATAGTTGTTATCAAGCACCACAATTTCGTAAAATGCACCTAGAACTCGCTAAAGTGGGTACTAATCTAGATATTCTCCATTGTGTTATGTTTCCGAATCCTAGTTATCCTTTACCCATGTTTGGCTGCGATTTAGTTGCGGGCAAAGCAGGGATTAGTGCGGCGATAGTAGATTTATCTCCGACAAATAAACAACTTACTTTACCCATAGCCTATCAAGAATATTTGCGATCTCATAATAATTTTAATTTTAGCCAAGTTAGACAATTACCAGCTTGGGGAGATATTTTTTCAGAATTTTGTTTATTTATTCGCCCTAGTGATGGGGAAGAAGAACAAAATTTTCTGGCTCGGGTACAACAATTTTTAGATATTCATTGTCAACAAGCTTTAAAAAATAGTTCTGTTTCTTCTGAAGAAGAAAGAGTATATTTAGCGGGTCAACGTTACTATTGTACTAAACAACAGCAAAATGATAAAACCCGTCGAGTCTTAGAAAAAGCTTTTGGTGTAGAATGGGCTCAAACCTATATGAATTCTGTGTTATTCGATCTTCCTGATATTAAACAAATATAAAAATAGTGGATACTCAAACTATCAAAGATATGTCCCTGGAAGATTTACAAAATCTTGTTGACGATCTCAGGGAAGAATTAGATAATTTTGTTAATGTTGTCAATGCTCAAGAAGAAGAGTTGACTATTCAAGCTCAAAAGCTGGCACTATTACAAAAAAACATCCCCACTGCTTCGGCAAGTGAATTATCTGAACTTAAAAAGAATTTGGTCGAACAGCAAGAAAATGTTCAAATGCTCGAACATACTTTGATTGGGCAATATCAAAATCTGCATAAACGAGAAACTCTTTTTAAAGAATATCTTTCTGGTTTATTAGAAAAACAAGGATTACTAGATATTGCCAAAGATAGTAAACAGTTAGATATTAAGTTAATTTTAGCCCTCTTAGAAAAACAGGCCAAAGATGATGATAATCCAGTAATTGCAAATATTTCTGCCCCTGCTCAAAAAAAATGGCTCATTCCCGTTATAGTCATCGCCTTATTATTACTTGGTGGTATTTTATATAAGCTTAAATCTAATCAATCTCAATCTACCACAACAGAAGTAGTAGATCCTACCGTGGTGGAAGAACTACAAAGACCTGCTGTCACTGCTCTCGGCAGGATTGAACCCATGGGTGAGGTGATTAAACTTTCTCCTCCTCCTGCTCTGGGAGGTACTAAAGTCGATCGCTTATTGGTTAAAGATGGCGATCGTGTTGAAGCTGGCCAAACAGTAGCTATTTTAGATGATTATAAACGAAAACAAGCAGCGATAGAAGTAGCCACTCAAGAAGTTCAAGTAAGTAAAGCTAATCTAGCAATTATCAAAGCAGGAGCAAAAACCGGAGAAATTCAAGCACAACAAGCTACCATTGAACGTTTAGAAGCCGAATTAAAAAGTGAAATAGTAGCTCAACAAGCTAATATTAGCGGTTTACAAGCCCAATTAACTAGGGAAACCCAAGTCCAAAGGGCTGCCATTGTTCGCTTAAAGTCTGAGTTAGAAAATGCTCAAATAGAGTTTAGCCGTTATCAAAAATTAGCTAATGATGGAGCAATTACTCTCTCAGATTTAGATCGTCGTCGCACAACTTTAGAAACAGCCCAACAAAGGGTTAGGGAAGCTGAGGGCAATCTCGAAAGAATTAGTGAAACTTTAACTCAATCTATCAATGAAGCCAAGGCTTTAGATCGTCAAAGTATTGATATTTTAAATAAGCAAATTGCCGAAGCTAGAGCTAATTTAGACCGAATTATGGAAGTGCGTACTGTGGATGTGACTAAAGCAGAAGCAGAAGTTCAAAAAGCGATCGCATCTTTACAACAAGCCCAAGCGGAATTAGAGTTATCTGAGATTAAAGCTCCTACTGCTGGTCAAATTCTTAAAGTTCATGCCTATCCGGGGGAAGCCATTGATACCAATGAAGGTATTGCTGAGTTAGGACAAACTCAACAAATGATGGTAGTTGCTGAAGTATATGAAAGCGACATTGCTAAGGTGAAAATTGGACAAGAAGCGACAATGATTAGCGAAAGTGGAGCTTTTGAGAGTCAACTTAAAGGTACTGTCAGCGAAATTGGTTGGCAAGTAGGCAAAAAAGATGTCTTAGATAGCGATCCTGCGGCGGATGTTGATGTTCGTGTCGTCGAAGTAAATATCAAATTAGATGAGGAATCTACTAAAACAGTTTCTAATCTTACTTATGGTAAAGTGATTGTCAAAATTTTGGTGGAATAAGATAACCTAAATTTCTAAACTTCTACACTCCTACATTTGTTAATAAAATAATTAATTAATAATTAAAACTCAACTATGAATAATTATCAGGAATCTGTAGTTGTAATTAGGAAATTAAATCATTATTATGGTCAAGGTGCTTTAAAAAAACAGATATTATTTAATATAAATTTAACAGTAAAGTCAGGGGAAATTGTCATTTTAAAAGGGCCTTCTGGCTCAGGAAAAACAACCTTATTAACTCTCATGGGAGGACTACGTTCTTCTCAATCGGGAAGCTTAAAAGTATTAAATCAAGAATTAGTAGGAGCTAGTAAAAATCAGCTAATTAAGGTTAGAAAAAATATCGGTTATATTTTTCAGGCACATAATTTATTAAAAGCTTTAAATGCACAACAAAATGTGCAAATGTCTTTAGAATTACATCAAGGTTTTTCCTCTAAAGAAGCTAAGGAAAAATCCATTGCTATGTTAGAAGCAGTAGGATTGGGACAAAGAGTTAACTATTATCCTGAAAATTTATCAGGGGGACAAAAACAAAGAGTTGCCATCGCCCGTGCTTTAGTTAGTCATCCTAAAATGGTTTTAGCAGATGAACCAACGGCGGCATTAGATAGTAAATCCGGTCGAGATGTGGTAGAAATTATGCAAAAACTAGCTAAGGAGCAAAAATGCACAATTTTTATTGTCACCCACGATAACCGCATTTTAGACATAGCAGATCGCATTATCTTATTAGAAGATGGTTATTTAGAAGAAGAAGAATTTTTCTGGTTAGAATAAAATAAAAGTCTAGAAGTTTAGAAGTTTAGAATTTGTCAACCCTACAAAAACTCTATCTATCCAGACAAAAATACTTGAAATTTTTATCTTTTACCATCATGTCACAATCCAACGACCCAAATTACTGGGAACTAATTACCCGAATGGCTCAACTTGAGTATAGAATGACTAAAATAGAAAATGCTCAACAACAGCTAGAAAATATCATGATTCCTGGTGGATACATCACCGAAGCTTTTGAACGAGTTTATGACGAAATCGATGAAGTCAAAGCAGAAATAATAGATATGAGAACAGAATTAAATGGGAAAGTTGATACGATTTTGAGTCATATCACTGGAATAAATAAAGATAGTTAATAGTTAATAACGAATAACTAATGACTAATAACTGAAGAAATACGTTTTTCTAAATATTGACCAATCATGATTTCTTCTCCAGCGCGAGAAATAATAGTTTGTCTAGTACGATAATTCTCGCCAATTAACTTTAATTCTTCCTCAAAAACATTGCCATTATATTCTGTTTTTAAACACATGGTTTGAGGATTGGTAAAGCGTAATTGAGCTTGAATCGGCTTAGGAGTAGCAAAACCCCTGTCACGATATAAAACATTATCTAAAATTCCAAATACAGTCGAACCTTTAGACGGTTTGCGAGTCTTCGCTACATAATTACTTTCCCAAGTTACTCTACTTCCTCCAACTAAGAGAGTTTTTGGCTCTAAATTATGGGATTTGGCTAATTTAAGTAATTCTGGATTTCCTGCTTCCAAAAATTCAATCTCTATAAAACTAATAACCTCTTCTGGTTCATTTTCTCCTTGAAGAGTGTAATACCTCCTCTGCGATTTCCATTCCCCCTCGGATTGACGGAAAAAGGCGATAGTTAGGTCTTCTAAATTTGGTTGGGTTATTTGTATGGCTGTCATATTTCTAACTTGTGCATAAGGGGTATATTTTGTCAAGAATTTTAACTTATAACGTTACAATTCTTAATGTAGCATAGCAATTTAAAAACTGCCTAGAGTGCTTGCCAATTTTGTCTCAAAAGTGCCAAAAAAGTGGCATATCCTTCAGAAAAGCCGGCAGGATCCGGTTTAGCGTATTCGGGAAAATCAGTATAAGGTTTCCATTTTTCTAAAGGATGTAACCGTAAATGTAAAATACCGGCTGAGATTGCACCATTAGGTTTCCAAGTCATTTGACCAGTAATTTTTTGAGTCATTAGTCATTTTCCAAATCTACAAGAGTGCTTTCATCTTGACAAATAATTTTGAAAATTCTGTAAGTATTTATACTGGTTTATAATCAATACTCCTAAACATGGCAGTTGTCTGAATATGGCAGAGATTGAGTTGAGTGTTTTGAATCGTCGTCTTCCTGACCAAGATACTCTCAAACTAGAAATTGCTGCTTGGTCAGAAGAAAGAAATCAACAATCTCACTCTGTTAATTGGCGGTTTACCACCACAGATGCTCGCATTAAACTCAAGCGACTTTATCCCTCAATTCAAACTTGATGACCTACTAGTACTATTTTGCCGATATTTATCAGCTACTTGTAAAGCAATTTTTAGACAAGCAAGTAAATATATTTCTCCTAGAGAATTGTCTATTTATTTTTATGAATAAATATTTTATATTGTTTCAAAAAGAATTTGCTCATAAATATCGCTAAAAACTATCTGAAAATCAATCGAAGATAGAGCTAAAATTTGTTCTTCTCCAGAATAAGTTTTAAATAGCCATTCATTTTCTGATTGCTTACTAAATTGTTCGAGATAATAACTATATTGGTCGATTAAAATATATTCTTTTAAAGAATTAATAGAGCGATAATATTTAAACTTATCTCCTCTGTCATAATCTTTGGTGGAATTAGATAAAACTTCAATAATTATGGAAGGATTAATAATTGTGGTGGTATTTTCTCCTTGATAAAGTGGTTGCCCTTCAATTATCATAATATCTGGATAGAGATAACGTTTCCATTCAGGTATCCATAAACGCACATCATTTATATAAATCTCATAATTTTTATTTCTTAGAGCTAATCTTAATTGAAAGTAAAAATTACCAATAATTTTATTGTGATTTGTCGTTCTTCCAGTTATGGGTATAATTTCTCCATCATGATATTCGCTTTTAGATTCAGCAGCTTCTTCTAAGGTTAAATATTCTTCAGGAGTGTAATATTTAGTTTTTTCTTCTATAGCTATCATTTTTTATCTCCTTATAAACGTTGCCAAGTTAAATTATCGTTCTTTAAAGTCCATCTTAACAAATTTGCTGGTTTCCCGATACTAATACCAGAATCACCTATAGCTTTTCTAGGCGATTCTGTAGCTAAATTAATTGCAGTTTCTACATTACAAATTTCCCATTTAACTAAGTTTTGAACTCCCACTAATAAAGGTAAAGTTGTTCCCGATAATGTCCCATTTTTTAGCCGTGCTGTACCATGTTTTACTTCGATTTCTCTAGTATCCCAAGGGTAAAGACCATCGGGTAAACCTATAGGTGCTAAAGCATCACTAACTAAAAATATTCCTTGGTCATAATTACTAGCAGTTAATAATATTTTTATCATGGTTTTACTGACGTGCTGACCATCAGCAATCAAACCACAATATACATTAGAATTAACTATTGCTTCCCCCAATAATCCGGGTTCTCGATGATGTAAACTAGGCATAGCATTAAAGGCATGAGTTACCATTTTTGCTCCTAATTTAAAAGCTTTTTGCGCTTGTTCAGCCGTAGCTAAAGAATGTCCTAAACTAATAGTTATTCCTAGGAAAGATAAATAACTAATTGTTTCTCCTGTTGTGTCTAGTTCTGGAGCTAAAGTAATAATTTTTATTATATTTTCATAACCATTTATGATTTTGATAACATTAGTTAAATTTAAAGGTAATAAGTATTCTTCAGGATGCGCTCCTCTTTTTTCATAATTTAAAAAAGGGCCTTCTAAATGTACTCCTAAAATTTGTGCTTCTTTTTCTGAATTATTTTCTCGTAAAAATTGTTGAATTACCCAGAGGGATTGCCTTATTTTTTCCACAGAAGTTGTAACAATTGTTGGTAAATAGCCATCAATTCCTTGACTCCATAAATATTGACCAATTTCATGTAATTTAGGTATGTCTTTTGCTTCTAAATCAGGAAAAGCTAACCCCAATCCTCCATTAATTTGTAAATCAATTCCTCCTAAAGAAATCCAATCTCCTGCCACATCTAAATATTTTTTTTCTGCCGGTAAAACTGTTACTTGCCTCATCGGTAAAATAGATTTAATTATGCCTTGGCTATTAAGAATAATTTGTTGTAAATCTTGATAACCAGATAAGCGAGCATTAATGATATAAAAATTATTATTATCTGACATAAATTTATTATTTTATTCCTTTTTTACCCATTAATTTTATTCTACCTAACTCATCAGTAAAGCCCCACTTTTTATAAAAATCAACCATTTCTAGATCGCAAAAAAGAAGTAAACTTTCTACTGATTTAAGTTGAGGATGATTAATAATATTTTCAATTAATAAACGTCCCAAACCTTGACTTCTATAATTGCTTTCAACAATAACATCCAGTATCAATCCTCGATAAACATAATCAGTGATAATACGAGAAAAGGCAACCAATTTTTTGCTTTTAGATTCACAAAATGCAACAATTAAATTAGTATTTTTGAGCATAGACTGAATTTCTAATATTTCTCGTCCTTTGCTCCACCATTCTAACTGGTACATTAAATATAATTGTTCAATTTGTTGCTCGGTTAGCTGCTCTATTAATTCAAAATTCATTATATTTCCTTTTATTCTTATGACTGAAAATCAACCATTAATTGGCATTATTATGGGTAGCGATTCCGATTTACCCACCATGAAGGATGCGATCAATCTTTGTGAAGATTTCGGAGTAGAATACGAAGTAGCCATTGTCTCAGCCCACCGTACTCCAGAAAAAATGGTAGAATATGCTAAAACTGCTCATAAACGTGGTATCAAGGTAATTATAGCAGGAGCGGGAGGGGCAGCCCATTTGCCCGGTATGGTAGCATCCTTAACACCTTTACCTGTGGTGGGTGTACCAGTTGCAACCCGAAATTTACAAGGAATTGATTCGTTATATTCTATTGTGCAAATGCCAAGGGGGATTCCTGTGGCAACTGTAGCTATAGGCAATGCTACTAATGCTGGACTTTTAGCGGTGCAAATTATCGCATCTCATCAACCAGAATTATTAAACAAAGTTCAACAATATCGTCAGAATTTATTAGAAATAGTGGAAGATAAACAAACAAAATTAAATCAATTAGGTCATAAAAAATATCTAGAACAAATGTAAATAATAGTTCGTAGTTTATAGTTTATTACCTATTATCTAACCCTCATCCTTAATCAATAATTTCCTATTTCATGTTAAATAAAAATTACTCAGTTATCAACTCTAGTCGTATTCTTAATCATCAAGTAGCTTCTTTGCTTCTGTATCAGTCTATTTTTGAAAAGTCTATAGGTAAATATTTTATTAATCTTTTAAACAATTTACATAGCAATGATGATAGTTTTTCAGATGCTTTATTGCCTTCTGTAAAGTGTTTACAGGCTTACGGTATTTGGTTTAAAAGTTTGGCTGCAACTAATCAAAGTTGGCAGGATTATTTAATTATCCAAATTTTGCGTAATGATAATCCTTTCAGTCAACAAGTACAAAAAATATCCTTAGAAAAAATACCTGAATCTTTAATCGCTGCAACAAAAAACGATCTAAGAACTTTACAGAATATTTATAATTGTACCTCTGATAAGATTAGTCAATGGGTAAAAACAGCTTCTCAACTACCAGAAAATCCAATTTCTTGGAATTTACCAATTAATAATCATGACTTATATTTTCTTTTAAAATATGATAATTGGGCTGATGCTTTGCCTGAATTAGCTTCATATTATCAAGCAAATGGTACAGGTATTTATGCAGAATATGGTGCTTTCCGTTGGCAAAAAGGTAAGTTACTTGGTATTGCTCATCCCGATAAAATAAACTTAAATTCAATTGTTGGTTATGAATCTCAAAAAAATACTTTAATTAAAAATACAGAATTTTTTCTAGGCGGATATTCTGCTCTTAATATTTTATTATATGGTAGTCGTGGCTCTGGCAAATCTTCCCTTGTTAAAGGTTTATTAAATAGATATAGAAAACAAGGTTTAAGATTGATAGAAGTTGATAAGTCTAAATTAAATGATTTACCAAATATTACTGATAAATTAGAAGGTTTACCTCAAAAATTCATCATTTTTATCGATGATTTATCCTTTGAAGAAGACGATGAAGCTTTTAAATCTTTAAAGGTAGTTTTAGAAGGAAGCTTAACAGCTAAACCTCAAAATGTAGTTATATATGCTACTTCTAATCGTCGCCACTTAATTAGAGAATTTTTTGAAGATAGACCACAACCTAGAAATAATTCAGAAATTCATTATTGGGATACGGTACAAGAAAAATTATCTTTTAGTGATAGATTTGGCTTAACTTTAACCTTTACACCAGTAGATCAAGATGGTTATTTAGAAATAGTAAATCATTTAGCTCAAGAAGCAAAAATTAATCTTAATCAAGAAGAATTAAACTTTAAAGCTAAACAATGGGCAACTCGACATAATGGTCGTTCTGGACGTACTGCTAAACAATTTATTGATTTTCTGAAAGCCGAATTAAGTTATAATAATTAATCTAAGATTATAAACCAAAATAATCTTATCTTATTCAAGAATTAAGTCTTTAGGTGTTATTTGTTCGTAGATTTCAAAAGGTTGATGAATCCAAGGATTATCCCTTAAATATTCTACATAATAATCAGGTTTAATTTGAGAACAAGCTTTATACCAAATTACCCCAGTACGAATTTCTTCTATGTCTTGAGCATAATTATTTTTGAGCCATGCTAAACTTTTTTCTAAACTTATACCAGAATCCACCAAATCATCTACTAATAAGATGTGATTTCCTAATTTTGAATTAACCATAGATAGATGTTGAGAGAAATGTATTTCTCCACGTTGCTTATTATTAACGCCATGATAGGAAGAAGCAGCAAGAATAGCTAAAGGCTGACGATATAAACGAGATAAAATATCTCCTACTCTCAATCCTCCTTTGGCAATGCAAATAATTTGATTAAACTTCCAATTTGATTGATAAATTTTTGCTGCTAATAATTCTATATTTCTATGATATTCATCCCAAGATACATATAAATCAGACATCTTTTTAGTTATAAATAGTTAGTTAATTTATAATTATTATATCTCTTATCTAAAGAAAAAATGAGCGCAATAACTGTTACTGAAATTAATATATATCCCATTAAATCTTGTCGGGGAATCACTTTACAAAAAGCTGAAGTTACTCCTAAAGGTTTTGTTAATGACCGAGAATTTATGATTGTAGATGAATATGGTAAATTTATCACCCAAAGACAACAGTCAAAATTAGCACAAATAATTGTAAAAATTACAGAAAATGAGATAACTTTAACAGTAGCTAATGATAGTTTTAGCTTTATACCCACTTTAACCGGAGAAAAAATAGAAGTAGAGGTATGGCGCGATCGCATTTTTGCTATTGACCAAGGAAACAATGTTGCTAACTGGTTACAATCTATACTCCAAAAAAATGTTAGATTAGTTAAACAATCACCTCATCATCCTCGTCTAGTTAATCCAAACTATGCAATAAAAGACACAGACGAGGTAAGTTTTGCTGACGGTTATCCTTATTTATTGACAAATACTGCATCTTTAGCCGAATTAAACCAGAAATTGCCTCAACCTATTCCCATGAATCGTTTTCGACCTAATATAGTTATTAATCCCTCAGAATCTTTTATTGAAGATAGCTGGAAAACTATTAAAATTGGCGATATTACCTTTAATTTAGTCAAACCCTGTAGTAGATGTATTATTATCACTACCGATCAGTTTACGGGAGAAAGGGACAAATTTAAAGAACCTCTACGAACTTTAAGCACATTTAGGCATTTTAGTCAAGGAGAGATTATGTTTGGAATGAATATGATTGCGACGGAATCTGGGGTAATTAAGGTAGGGGATAAAGTAGAAATTTTATGAGGATAAAAAAATGGAAGCAGTTATCGAATTAGAGTCAATTATTAGTCTTACAGACGAGCAGTTTTTTCAACTGTGTCAACGCAATCCTGACTATAATTTTGAGCGCAATTCCCAAGGAGATTTAATTATTATGTCACCCACAGGAGGCGAAACTGGAAAATGTAATTCCGAATTAATTATACAATTGGGAATCTGGAATAAAAAACACAAGTTAGGAGTATTATTTGATTCTTCTACTGGTTTTAAATTAGCTAATGGTGCAAATCGCTCTCCTGATGTGGCTTGGATTAAACAAGAACGTTGGGATAATTTAACTGAGGAAAAAAAACTTAAATTTCCCCCATTATGTCCTGATTTTATCATTGAATTGCGCTCTCCTAGTGATTCTTTAACCAGATTACAGGCAAAAATGCAGGAATATATGGAAAATGGTTGTCAGTTAGCATGGTTAATTGACCAAGAAACGAAACAAATTACAATTTATCGAGTAGGAAAAGAAATAGAAATCATTGACAATCCTGTAACTATTTCTGGGGAGGATATTTTACCCGAATTTGTGTTAGATTTTGCGGAGATTTGGTGTTAGACATTTATTATTAAATATAGACTAAAAACAAATGAAAAAATTATGGATATAAGTGAAATTCAAGATTTAATTGCGTCTAACGCCAAAACTATTCAAGCAATCTCTGAATCTTTAGCTTCTGAAAAAGAAGAAAGACAAAAGAAAGCTTTGGAATGGGAAAAAGATAGAAATAAACTTTATCAATACTTAGGCAGAATTGCTGCTGCTCAATCAAATTTTTACGAACTTCAGGGTGACTATTATCAACAACTAGCTATTTTGTCTGACAAACATGCTGAAATTGAAGAACAGCACAAACAGCTTGAGGAAAAACAAATAAAACTTGAGGAACAACAAATTCAAATGCAAAGTCAAATTATTGAACTTTTGAAAAAGCTATCTAATTCTCCTGAATAAGTTAAAAGAATCTAAATTTAAAAATATTTATTTATATAAACAGGAATTAAAATGAAACCAATATTATCTATTGTGATACCCACCAGAGAAGGAATTGAAGAAAACTGGTTTAAACAACTATTAAAGATTCAAGGTGAAGTCGAATTTATTTTAGTTAATCCACCACAGGTTTATTACAATTTTGATGATATTCGTTTGCGTCAAATTACCAGTGCTTTGCGAGGGGAAATAATCCAAAGAATGACTGGACTTTTAAATGCTCGTGGAGAATATATTTTAACTATTAATTGTGATGAATATTTACATCCAGATATAGCTCAAATAACCCGTATGTATTTTGATAAGTTTCCTGATAGTTGGGTATTGAGATTAGCTAGAAAAAATTTTCAATTTGGTGATAAAACAATTCTAGAAGATAATTGGGAAAGTTTAGAAAATTTTGGAGATTTATCGGATAGATTAATAGAATTTCCCATCGCACCTTTAGAAAATAAATTTGATATGGGATGCTTTTTTCGTGAGAGAAAAGACCATCATGGAAGACATACAGAAAATTTTGATAAAAAAGTCTGGAAAACTAAATTAGTCCAAGAGTCACTTAACGAAATGATAGATTTTATTCCAATTTTTGGACCTTTTAAATATCTTCCTTTTTGGTGTTTGGATAGATTATTGGGTTTATATATCCAAGCAAAATTCTTTGAAAAAGATAAAAAAATTGGTCATTTATTAAAACAACCAGAACAAATTAGAATTGAAGATAATCCACCTGAATTTAAGAGAACTATGCGATTTTATGTATTTGCTGAAATTTGGCTACTTAGGTCTTTTCCTCAGTATGGGTATTTATGGAATTTAATTATTAACAGTTTTTCTGCCATTCCCATTAGAGCATTTTCATCTGTAAAAAGAAAAATTACTAATTAGGGTTTGCTGAAAAAGCGGATGCGGCGACTTCTGAGGTCTCCTCAGAAGATCAGCCGCACCAAGCAGTTGGCTGGTTAGGGCAAGGAGTCAGTTTTTTCATTAAACATTAAACATTGATAAATGCTAAATGCTAAATGCTAATTGCTAATTGCTAATTCCTTGACGCAATCCCAAAGCAATTTTACTGTGTTTTTCTATTTGTGTCATTACTTGTTTTGCTCGACTAATTACAGAAGTTGGTAAACCCGCTAATCTCCCTGCTTCAATGCCATAGGATTTATCTGCACCTCCGGGGGTAACTTGGTGTAAAAATACGATTTCGTTGGGCAATTCTTTTACTGTTACCTGATAATTAGCAACATTTTCGAGGATAGAAGCTAACTCATTTAATTCGTGATAATGGGTGGCAAAAATAGTTTTAGCTTTAATTTCTGTTGCCAGATATTCCGCTACAGCCCAAGCAATAGATAATCCATCAAATGTGGCTGTGCCTCGGCCAATTTCATCCAGTAAAATAATAGATTGAGAGGTAGCATGATTGAGAATATTGGCGGTTTCATTCATTTCCACCATAAAGGTAGATTGCCCTGTGGCTAAGTCATCCACCGCCCCGACTCTGGTAAAAATGCGATCGCAAATAGCCAATTTCGCCTCAGTTGCCGGTACAAAACTCCCCACTTGAGCGAGTAACTGAATTAATCCCACCTGTCTGAGATAACAACTTTTGCCACTAGCATTAGGTCCAGTTAGAATAACTAAGTCTGGTTTAGTTAAAGAGTTATTAGAGCCAATATAGGTGGAATTTGGCACAAATAAGTTAGTTCCAAGGGATTTTTCCACTACAGGATGTCTGCCCTGAAGAATGCTCAACTCTCGCCCGGTGGTCATTTCTGGGCGACAATAATTTTGATAAACGGCTAAATCGGCAAGTCCGGCTAAAACATCAATGGCTGCTACGGTTTTAGCGCAATCCCTAATTTCTCTAGCCTTTGCGGCGACGGTTTTTCGTAATTTATCAAAAATATCGTATTCTAAATTATTAATATCATCTTTAATAGTTAATATCCTCGTTTCCCTTTCCTTTAACTCGGAAGTAATATATCTTTCTTCATTAATTAAAGTTTGTTTGCGAGTATAATCGGCGGGGGCTTTATCCGCTTGGGAGCGAGGCATACTGATATAGTAGCCAAAGGTTTTATTATAGCCTACCTTTAATTTACTAACTCCTGTTTTTTCCCTTTCTTGAGTTTCTAAGTCACTTAACCATTGATAATCATCCACATAAAAACGACGCAACTTATCCAAATCTTCATTAACTTCATCTCGAATCAGCCCACCCTCCTTGAGATGTTGGGGGGGAGACTCCACCAAAGAATTAATAACTTCCTTACCTAAATCTTCTAATTCTGGGGGAATTTTTTGTAAAGCCTTTAAATAGGGAGAAACCGCCTCAGTAGTTATAGCCATTAAATCTTGTAATCTCACCAAAGACTGAGCCAAAGCTAACAAATCTCTGGCATTAGCACTACCTGAGCTTACCCTGCCCGTTAATCTTTCTAAATCGTAAATAGTTTTGAGTAAATGGCGTAAATCTTCCCTTAATTCGGTATTTTTAATTAATTCCTCGATGCTATCCTGTCTTGCTTTAATTCCCTTAATATCTAATAAAGGTTGTAATAACCAACGAGTTAAAGCCCTTGTACCCATAGCAGTTACAGTTTTATCTATCGCCCATAACAAAGAGCCATAAAAAGTACCATCTCTAACAGTTTGGGTAATTTCCAGATTGCGACGGGTTTGGTGATCTAAAATTAAATAATCTGCCAAACTATAGGTGCGTAAATTTTGTAAAGATACCTGATAAGCCTTCTGGGTATCCTGCACGTATTCGAGTAAACCGCCCGCCGCCCTAACTGCTAAAGGTAAATGCTCGCAACCCATGCCTTCTAAGGAGCTAACCCGAAAAGTTTCCTGTAATCTCTGGCGGGCTTCGTGGATTTTAAAGGATTTCTGAGAGCGTAGGGAATAGCAAAAGCAATCCGGCAAAAAGTCCGGTAAATCATCGGATTTTTGTCCGGGGCGCAATAAACTATTTAAATCTGGCGCATTAACTGGAAATAAAACCTCTGAAGGTTGGAGGCGCATTAACTCCAAACATAAATTATTAAAATCGCTGCTTTGGGTAGTGGCAAATTCTCCAGTAGATATATCGGCATGGGCTAATCCCCAATTTTCTCCGGCAATTACCACCGCAGCTAAGAAGTTATTTTTTTTTGCCTTTAACATGGCATCATCAGTTAAAGTACCCGGAGTCAATAACTTCTGAAGTTCTCGCTTTACCATGCGTTTTTCAGACTTAGCATCTGCTGCATCTTCCACTTGATCGCAAATCGCCACAGCAAAACCTTTTTCCACTAACATGGTACTATAACGATCTAGGGCATGATGGGGTACTCCCGTCATCGGCACTCGTCCGATTTCCTTACCTGATTCTTTGCTAGTTAAAACTAATTCTAATTCTTGGGCAATGGTAAGCGCATCCTGAAAAAAGCATTCAAAAAAATCACCGACACGATATAAAAGTAGAGCGTTAGGATATTTTTCCTTAATTTCCACATAATGTTGCATCATCGGGGTTAGTTTTTCTATATCTAACTCCTTGTAATCAGCGTTTTCTATTTCTCTTTTTGCTCTTATTGGTTTTCCACCCATTTGACATATCTAAAAAATAATCAATTTGTCCTTACAAAGTTTAGCAAATTTCGCCAAGCTTAAATATTAAAGCTTTATTATATTTCATGTGTCAATTACAACATAATAATTCGAGGATATTTGAGACTTGATTATATTTACCCGTCGAGAAATAGAAAAAGCATGGAGAAATAACTTGTCTGTTTATGACAATGGACTAAAAAAAACTAATGCTCATAGATTAATGCTTTTTTATGCGGTTGAATGTGGTTTGAAAGCTGCTATAATGAGACGGAAAACAAAAGAAATTACAGACCATACCATTACTGAAATAGGTCATAATATTAATAAATTATTGCATGAATTAAGAGTTTCTCATCTCAATTTACCCAGACAAATTAAATTACAAGATATACAAGGACAATTAGGACAACAACAAAGAAATTGTCAATCAGAAGAAATCAATCAAATATGGCGTTATGGACATTTATTTAATAAAAAACAAGATACCACTGATTATGATTTAGAAAAAAAACTTTTAAAAATTGTTGAATGGATTGAGCAAGAATTAGCAGGAGGATAAAAGAATATGAAATATAAATATTTAACTTGGTTAGATATTAGAAGGGTAATTAGAAGAAAAACTCATTATGGAAAACAATTACCAAATGGAATAGTAAGAATTGGGTGTTTTTCTGATGCTTTGGAAATTGGAATTACAGATGAAAAACAAAAACAAGTTGCTTGGGAATATTTAGAACAATGGTTTGGAGATTGGTATGAAAAAGATACTCAGTCTATCAAACTTGATATTGAAGATGCAGAGATTCCCGTAGAGTTTTGTATAGAAGAAAGTTCAAATCAAATCAGCGATCGAAAGATTCGACCTTTTTGGGAAGAAATTTCTTATCTTAAAGATGAAAATAAGGAACATACTCAAGAAGAATCTCTATTTTTTAATTTACCAGAAATTGCTAAAGATATAAATTTAAAATTAATTGCTTTTTATTCCTTTAAAGGAGGAGTAGGAAGAACTCTTAGTTTAGTTGCACATATTTTAGCATTAGTTGAACAAGCAAAAAAAAATAATCAATCTATTAATATTCTCATTATTGATGCTGATTTAGAAGCTCCTGGTATTACCTATTGGGAACGTTTAGAACAAAAAAATACCACAGTATCTTTTATTGATTTTCTTGAAGTTTATCATTCTTCTCCTATTGAAATAGACAAGTCATTAACCTTTATCGCTAAAGAAATCAAAAAAAGTGTTCGACAAGAAGGACAATCTAAAATTTATGTTTTACCGGCTTGTTTAAATGATGAAGAACTTTTAGATACACCTATTTTGCCAGAACATTTAGTGAGAAATATTGATGGAGTTTGGGAATTTAGTCAGGCTATTTTTATCCTGGGTAAGTATTTAGAAGTTGATTATATCTTTTTAGATTTACGTTCTGGATTAAGTGAAATTTCTAGTCCCATTCTCTTCGATCCTAGAGTTCAAAGATTTTTAGTTACAACTATTAATGAACAATCAGTTGGTGGAACAAGTCTTGTTTTAGAGCAATTAAGTTATATTGCACCTGCGGAAGAAACAATTAGAAATAATGACTATTACGATCCAATTTTACTAATTAATTTTCTTACTCCAGAACTTAAAAAGATACCAGATTTTGAAGACGCTTTATCTAAATTTCAATCTTCCTATATTCAATCCAATAATCAAGGTGATTATGCCACAAGATTAGAAATTAAAGAAACTGACTTTGCTCAACAATTACTTTATATAAATAGTTGGGAAGATGCTCGCTTAAAACTTGCAGGAAGTACAGTTATGAAAGTAGCCCAAGAATGGGCAGAAAATCAGTTAACTTTAGTAGAAAATAATATTTTTAATAACTCTAATTTGACAAAAATACAACAAGTCGAAAAATTAAGAGATATTTGCCAAAAGTATGAATATGCAGAAAGTGGGGAAGGAGAAGACTTATTAATTACTGAGTCATTGAAAAATTTAGCTATTACTTTTCAAGATGATTTACCTCGTGTGGTTTCCATTGGCGCAAAAGGTTCAGGAAAAACATTTAATTATATTCAATTATCTAGGTTAAAATATTGGCATAAATTCATAGAAAAAGTTACCCAAGAATCAACTGAATTGAATAATAATAATAATAATATTTATATATATCCCCTTTTACAATCTAGCAATCTTAAAGATAAGGCAATACAAATAACTAAACAAGCTAGAGAACAAGTAAAACAAGCTTTAGGTGATGAATCCGTATCATTTTCTTCTTCAGAATTAGTAGATAGAATAAAAAAAACACTTAGAAATACAGATTGGGGAACACCAGAGTGGACAGAATTTTGGCTTAAGGAAATTGCTAGATCGATAGGATATAAAGTGCAAAATGAAGATAGTTATTCTATTGGTAATATTGATAAATTTTTAAAAAATAAATCAAGTAAAGTTATTTTTTTATTTGATGGTCTTGAAGATGTATTTAATAATATTTTTGATGATAGATCACAAAAGATAGCCATTGAATCTTTAATTAGGATTCCTCAAAGAATTGCGGAAATTAGAAGTCCTAATTTTGGAATTATAATTTTTATTCGTCGTGATTATATTAATCATGTCATAGATCAAAACCTTTTACAGTTTAAAAATCTTTACCACGCCTATAATTTATTCTGGGATATCAATTCTTTTTTAAGATTAGTTTATTGGATTTTTTGTAAAACTGGAATTCCTAATTTTAAAGAATCGGAACTTAAAAGTCTTAGTAATGAAACATTAAATAAAAAATTAGAAAAAATGTGGGGTAGAAAACTCGGATTGAATAACGCATCAGAAGCCTATACAACGGAATGGATATTTGCAGCTTTAACAGATTTTAAAGGTCAATTACAAGCTAGAGATATCGTTCGTTTTTTATATCATGTAACTGATAAAATAATACAATCTAGAGATAAAGTAGAATTTGAATACTGGTCTAATCTTAATAACTCGAATAATCGTCTTTTGCCACCTAAAGCAATTCGTTGTGCTATTGAACCTTGTAGTCATAAAAAAATAGAAGAAGCTCAAGAAGAATATCCCAAGTTTAAAGAATGGTTTAATGCTTTACCTACAGATAAACAATTTTTAAAAATTCCTATTACCAATGATAATTTAAATAAATTAAATATAGATAAAAGTACATTAAATATGTTAGAAGAAATGGGAGTATTTTATGAATATAACAACAAAAATAATATTTCTTGTTACTATATACCAGAAATTTTTAGATATGGTTTAGGATTTATTTTAGATGGGGGAGCAAGACCTAATGTTTTAACTTTAAAACGTCAAGCATTAGGAAATAAGCTTTTTTAAACTAATAGTTATTACAATAAAGAATTTAAAAATTATTACAAAAGATTAATTAAAGTTAGTAGTGAAAACGGCAAGAAAGGAAATCAATTTGAGTTTGAGTTACTCGATAAATTAGTCGATGTTCTAAATCAATTCGTCTTGACCAAATATCTGAACCCATATATTTTAATGGTTCTGGCTTACCCATTCCTTCAAACGGTTGTCCCATAACCATTGTCACCATATCTAAAATTTTAGATGCTTTTTTTGGTTCATTTTTAAACCACCAGGCTAAATCTTGCTTAAATTGAGAACTAAATCCGGGAACTTGCTGAATAATGGGCGAAATATCAGAATTACCCGCTTTATTCTTCTTCTTGCCCAATGCCTAACTCCTGTTTTAATTCTTCAATAGTTTGAGGTTTAATTTTTCCAGTAGTTGACTCTTCAATGGCCTCAAATAAACGCCTAGCATTATTCGCAGATCTCAATAAATATACAGTTTCCACCAAACTTCTTAAGTCGGATTCGGCAATTAAAGCCACATTTTCCCCTTCTCGACGATTAATTAGGAATACTTGATGATTTTCAGCTACTTGCTCTAGCAATTTAAAAAAGCCGTTTCTTGCTTCGGTAGGAGAAGTTATTTCGTAAGAAAACATGACGTTACCCAGTGTACAGATTTACGTACATTATATCTGATGAGTCTAAATAAATTATAATTTTATGATAAATTTCAGGGTAATCAACTTTAAAATCATATCAAACAGCAATCGTATTAAATTCAAATTTTGCTGATGCTTATTACAATATAGCTTGTTGTTATGCTTTACAAAATCAAATAGAGTTTGCTGTGAAAAATTTAAATTATGCTTTTACTATTGATGATAAATATAAACAATTAGCTAAAACAGATAAATATTTGAATTATATTAGGGATAATTTGGAGTTTCAAGAGTTGTTAAAATAGTTTAAAATATTGCGATTCATCATTGGCAATTTAACTATTAGGAAAATCAAAAAAATCCCGTACAATCAACCTATATAAATAATAATAATAATAATTTATATATTGCATCTCTCAACTAGGTGATTTATAATGATACTTAATTTAGGTGTATCTTAGTTTACTTAAAAAAAATAAACTATATTATGAGTTTATCTAATAATTCTTTAGATTTTTCTGTTGTTATACCTACCTATAACGGTATAAATCGTTTACCTGAAGTGTTGAATAAATTAAAACAACAAATTAAGACAGAAAATATTACTTGGGAAATTATTATTGTTGATAATAACAGCGCAGATAATACTAGCGATTTAATAAAATCCTATCAAAATAATTGGCAATATCCTTATTGTTTAAGATATTTATTAGAAAGAAAACAGGGAGCAGCCTTTGCCAGACAAACAGGAATTGAAAACGCCAAATCTCCCTTAATTGGTTTTCTTGATGATGATAATATACCCGATAATGATTGGGTATATTCTGCTTATATTTTCGCTCAAAAATATCCTAAATGTGGTGCTATGGGTAGTTTTGTGAGAGGTGACTTTGCAGGAGAAATACCAGAAAATTTTGGTAAAATAAAACCTTTTTTAGCAATTACTGATAGAGGCAAAAAACCATTATTATATAATCCTAAATTAAAATATTTACCACCATCTGCCGGATTAGTAGTTAGAAAACAAGCATGGTTAGAAAGTGTACCAGAAAAAACGATTCTTTCTGGCCGAATTCAAGATAATATGTTAACAGGTGAAGACCTAGAAATATTAGGGTATATTCAAAGTAAAGGGTGGGAAATATGGTATAACCCTGACATGAAAATAACCCATAAAATCCCCGCTCATCGCCTTACTCGATCATATTTAATACCTTTTATGGGAGGTATAGGTTTGAGTAGATATGTGACTCGGATGGTGGGAGTTAAATTTTATCTAAAACCTATTTTATTATTAGGTTATTTTATTAATGATTTACGAAAAATAGTTTGGCAATTTTTAAAATATGGGACATCTTTACAAACTAATTTAGTTGCTGCTTGCGAAATGGAATTATATAAAAAAAGTTTAATTAGTCCATTTTATTTATACTTTAAAGGATATTTGAAATAATTTAAGAAAACTTTTTTAGCAAACTCTAATTATTAACTAATCTTGCTAAAATTTGTTTTAAAACTAAGGCAGTCCAATTAATATCAGCAACGGTTGTATCTTTGCCAAGGGTGAGACGTATTCCCCCTTGAGCCATTTCATCTGAATAATCCATAGCTACTAAAATCGGACTTGGATTAAGTTTACCACTATGACAGGCCGAACCTGCACTTATACCTATACCTGCTAAATTTAACTGACGTACTATGGTTCTACCAGTAATGGTTGTTTGTTTTACTAAAGTTGTATTATTACCTTGAGAGCTAACCATCGGAGCATTAGTAACACAAAAACTAACATGATGGGGAAGGCGATGTAATCTGTCTCCAGTGGGAATCAGATAAGGAGAGTCGGCGAGTAAATCAAATAGGCGATCGCGTAAACTTCTTAATCTTTCGGTTTCGGTTTTCATTTCGGCGAGGGCTAAATCAGCAGCGACTCCAAAACCCGCAATAGCTGCCACTGCTTGAGTGCCAGAGCGCAAGCCAAATTCTTGGCCTCCTCCGGAGATTAATGGTAATAAATCAACCCCTTGACGCACATATAAAGCACCAACTCCCTGCACCCCATAGATTTTGTGACTAGACAAGGAAAGTAAATCAACGGGGAAAGTATTGACATCTATAGGTAAACGCCCTGCAACTTGTACCGCATCTACATGAAAAATAATATTATGCTGGCGACATATTTTGCCTAATTCTTCGATGGGTTGTAATGTGCCAACTTCGCTTTGTCCATAAATAACAGAAACCAAGACAGTATTAAGTTGTAACGCTGCTTGTAAATCTAAAGGGTTAACTCTGCCTTGACGATTAACTGGTAATCTGGTTACTTGCCAACCTCTTTTTTCTAATTGTTTAACTGATTCACTAATGGCGGAATGTTCGACGCTAGAGATAATCAAATGTTGCGGATAATCATACAGCCTAGCGATGCCCATAATAGCTAAATTATCAGCCTCTGTACCACCAGCCGTAAAAATTATTGATTCGGGAGTCTTACAATTAATCAGATTAGCTACTTGTAACCTTGCCGTTTCTATTACCGTTGCAGCCCTTTCTCCCCAAGCGTGTAAACTCGAAGGATTGCCCCAATACCTTGACAAAACTTCTTGCACTTTGGCAATTACTTCAGGGCGGGGGGGAGTTGTGGCACTATAATCAAGGTAAATTTGCATTCTTTTTATTAGTTTATGTTGATGATATAGCTGTTAGCTTTTAGCTTTTAGCTTTTAACTTTTAGTCTAATTTTACCAATAATTAAAGTGTCTCAGCTAAAATGCTGTAATAGCCTATAGGTTTTCCAAAGGCGATCTTTTTTTAGAACCACAAAAAAATTGTAGGGTGGGCAAACATTTTGAGATTTTGTGTAAAAACAATTATGATTGATAATTTGCTCACCTTACGCCATATCTTTTCTGGTGGGCATTGCCCACCCTACTAAAATAATCTAAATAGGACAACTTAAATCTCCTGCTCGCTTAGAAAAACGTAGATTTTCGCCATAATCAACCGGACAATCAATTACCGCAGGCACATCTTGGGCTAGAGCTTCTTCTAAAGTCGGAATTAACTCCGCCGCCGAATTAACTCGATAACCTTTTAAACCCATACTTTCGGCAAATTTAACAAAATCAGGATTGGTAAAGTCAACAAAAGCAGGTTCGCCAAATTGATTAATTTGTTTCCAACCGATTAAACCATAACCGTTATCAGTAAAAATAAGAGTAACAAAAGGAGTTTTTACTCGTAAAGCCGTTTCTAATTCCTGACAATTCATCATAAAGCCGCCGTCTCCAGTCACAGCAACAACTTTCCTATCAGGATGAACTAATTTAGCAGCTAAAGCCCCCGGAATTGCAATTCCCATAGCAGCAAAACCATTGGAAATAAGACAAGTATTAGGAGCATCACAATGATAATGCCGTGCCATCCACATTTTATGAGCACCTACATCGGAAATCACAATATCTTCAGGACCCATTACTTGACGCAAATCATAAATAATTTTTTGCGGTTTAACGGGAAAACCATCATCATTAGCATAAAATTCGTAATCTTCTCGAATATCATTACGTAATCTTGCCGTTACTGGAGTAGGTTTATTTTCCCTATCTGCCCGCTTCATAATATCATTAAGGGAATCAGAAATATCCCCAATTACTTCGACTAAAGGAATATAACTACTGTCAATTTCTGCTGGATTTACTCCAATATGAATAATTTGTTTATCGCCTTGGGGATTCCATTTTTTCGGTGAATATTCGATTAAATCATAACCCACAGCAATTACTAAATCGCTCTCATCAAAGGCACAACTAACAAAATCTCTTTGTTGTAAACCCACAGTCCATAATGAGAGGGGATGAGTGTAAGGAATAGAACCTTTACCCATAAAAGTATTAACTACAGGAATATTTAAGCGAGTGGCAAATTCAGTTAAAGTTTCGGCTGATTTTGACCTAATAATACCATTGCCTACTAAGATTAAAGGATTTTTTGCTTTAGAAATGGCTACAGCGGCCGCATTAATACTACGATAAGAGGCGTAAATTCTCTCTTGATTATCTCTATTTAAAGGTTTACCCACAACAGCCATAGCAGCGATATTTTCGGGTAAATCTATATGTACGGCTCCTGGTTTTTCACTTTGGGCAATTTTAAACGCTTTACGAATAATTTCGGCCGTATTACTAGGGCGAACAATTTGAGTATTCCACTTAGTCACAGGGGCAAACATGGCGACTAAATCTAAATATTGATGGGATTCAATGTGCATCCTGTCTGTACCGACTTGCCCGGTAATGGCAACTAAGGGCGCACCATCTAGATTAGCATCTGCTACCCCTGTCATTAAATTAGTTGCACCCGGGCCTAAAGTAGAAAGACAGACTCCCGCTTTACCGGTTAAACGTCCATAGACATCAGCCATAAAGGCTGCTCCTTGTTCGTGACGAGTGGTAATAAATCGGATTTTAGATGTTTTTAAGGCTTGAAGAACATTCAGATTTTCTTCTCCGGGGAGTCCAAAAACATATTCTACTCCTTCATTTTCTAAACATTGCACTAATAATTCGGCTGTATTTAGTTCGCCCATATTCTTTAACCCTATAATTTAATAATTGACTAATAACTTATTATTATTTAATCCACACAGTTTTGATGTTGACAAATTCTCTAATACCTTCGGCTCCTAATTCTCTACCATAACCGGAACGTTTGATTCCGCCAAAGGGCAGGCGAGGATCTGATTTTACCATTCCATTAATAAATACTGCACCGGCTTGTAACTCTTTAATTAAAATATTTTGCTCTTCTGATTTATTTGTCCAAGCACTAGCACCAAGTCCAAAAGGGCTATCATTAGCTAAAGCGATGGCTTCTTCAAGATTTTTTACGGTAAAAAGTAAGGCAACAGGGCCAAAAAACTCATCTCGATAGCCCGGAGCATCTTCGGGAATATTGCTTAAAATTGTGGGGGGATAAAAATTGCCTTCACCGTCAAGAGGCTTACCACCAGTTAAAACCTTAGCTCCTTTGCTAACTGTTTGTTGTACTTGCTTGTCTAAGTCTTCAAGAATACCGGGGGTGGCTAAAGGGCCAATGTCTGTATCTTCTGACATGGGATCGCCTATTTTTAAAGCTTGAAATTTATCAATTAATTTTGTGGTAAACTCAGATGCGATCGCCTCATGTAAAATAAATCTTTTAGCAGCAATACAGGATTGACCGTTATTTAACATTCTGGCTGTTACTGCCGTACTAACTGCCTCTTCTAAATTAGCACTATCTAAAACAATAAATGGATCGCTACCGCCCAATTCCAGCACAGTTTTTTTAATTTGTTTTCCGGCGGTTACAGCGAAACTAGCTCCTGCTGGTTCGCTTCCGGTTAAAGTACCTGCTTTGACTCGCTCATCCTCCATGATACTTTGTACTTGGGATGCACCAATTAATAAAGTTTGAAATACCCCTTCAGGAAAGCCTGATTTAGTAAAAATTGATTCAATAGCCAAAGCACACTGAGGGACATTAGAAGCGTGTTTAAGCAAACCCACATTCCCAGCCATCAAAGCCGGGGCAGCAAAGCGAAACACTTGCCAAAAAGGAAAATTCCAAGGCATAACGGCTAAAATTATGCCCAAAGGTTCATAGCTAACAAAACTCTTACTAGCGTCAGTTTCAATTACCCCATTCTCCAAAAAATTAGCTGCACCCTCGGCATAATAGCGACATACCAAAGCACATTTTTTGGACTCGGCAATGGCACTTTTAATGGGTTTGCCCATTTCTGTGGTCATAATTTCAGCAAATTTTATCCCATCTTCTTCTAAAATTTCGGCTGCCCTATGTAACCATTTACTCCTTTGTGTCATAGGAATTTGACGATAATTCTTAAAACTGGATGCAGCCAAAGTCAATTTAGCCTCAATCTCTGATTCAGTTAAAGGGGAAAAGGTTTTAAGAGTTTGTCCTGTAATCGGGCTAACTGTAGCGATACCCATTGTTTTATTCTCCTATCTTTTTTGTGTCAAACTAGAAGTTATTTCTAATCTGAAATTTTTTATAGAGGTATTTATCTTATTTTAATCAATAAGCTAATCACCTTAAGTTATTAATTAATTATGAAAACAATTGGCAATTCTCAATTTACCATTGCTCGCTTTATCATTTTAGCACTTTTGCTAATCCTGTTATTGATTAAAGTAACTCCGGGGTATTTACGAGGAGAATGGTCTTGGCAAGATTTACCTAAATTTGACCAAGTAAAAAATTTACAAAATTTAAAAAAAGGGGGCTTAAATATTCCCGAATGGAAAACCATCGTTCAAGAAGAAATTAAAATTGGTGGTAGCTCATGGTCAGGACAAATCCTCGAAAAAGCTGGACAAAAGCCCATTACGTTACTATTAAAACCCGAAACCTATTATAAAAATGAGCCTGAAGTAGAATGGGTAGATGTTAAAGGATTAGAAAAATGGAAAACTGATTCTCAGGATAAGCTTAAATTTACTTTAGACTACAATAATCAAAAAATTCCTGTAACTGCCAATTTTTTTCGAGCTTGGACAGACAAAAAGACCTATGCAATAGTTCAATGGTATGCTATGCCAAATAAAGGACATTTTGCTCCTTCTCAATGGTTTTGGAACGATCTTAGCGCTCAATTAAACGGTCAACGAGTTCCTTGGATTGCTGTATCTTTGAATATAGAAATTGAACCTTTAGGAGATATAGCAAAGACAAAACCATTAGCTGAATCTTTAGCTAAAATAATTCAAGAACAATTAGTTAAAATAGTTTTTAAGCAATGAAAAAAATAGTAGTATTATTTGACAAATGACAAATAACCAATAATTAACCGGTAAAAGTTTTTTATGTCACATTTAAAGAAAATCCTTTACTTGACTAATTTACTATCAACAACGATTTGTTGGTGTGGTACTAATTGGTTAATTTTTCCTAGTATTAGCTTGGCTCAAGAAACTGAAGTTGTACCTACTTTACCCTCTTTTCCCTCTACTCCTCAAGACATTCCTCCTTCCCCTGATACAAATTATCTACCCGAACAAATACCACCCGGCACTTTTGATTCTGATAGTGATTTTATTCCTCCTAAAAACATTTCTCCTCCTCTCTACAGAAATGACGATCCCTCAAATGCTTTTAATATTTATTATTTAGACGAAGGAGATGGGGTTAGTGTTAATGTAGAAAGATTTCCTGATTTTAATACCAGTAGCAGAATCGATCCTGAAGGGAATTTAGTTATGCCTATTGTGGGAAGAATTTCCTTAATTGGTTTAACTGTTGAACAAGCAGAAACTAAAATTAGTAATATTTTAGGGCAACTCTATCTGAAAAATAATCCTAAAGTTAGGGTGATTTTGATCGCACCAAGATCGGTGAAATTGACCATAGTTGGTGAAGTTTCTCGACCCGGTTTTTATAATGTTGGGCCAGGAAGTCCTGTTGACGGAATTTTACAAAGAGCTGGAGGTGGCACTAGAAACGCTGACTTACGCTCAGTTATTATCCGCCGTCGTTTACCAGATGATTCTGTGATTGAACGGAGACTTGATTTATTTACTCCTTTACAAACAGGGGAAGAATTACCCAATGTTAATTTTCAGGGCGGAGATACAATTATCGTCTCTAAATTGGGAGTAGGTGAGGATCAAGATTATAATCGAGACTTGATCGCTAAAACTTCTTTAGTCCAACAAAGTATTACAGTTAGATTGTGGAATGAAGGTTCTGGCGGCATTCGTGCCATTAATGTCCGCAATGGGACTAGTGCTTTAAATATTTTAGGTAGTGTAGGTTTAAATAATGAGCAGTTAGCTGATATTAGAAATATTGCCCTTTTGCGTTTCGATTCAGAAAAAGGTGGCATAATTACCCAAACCATTGATGCTAAACGGGCGATTAGAGGAGATATTGCTCAAGATTTAATACTTCAAGATGAAGATATTATTATTATTGGCCGAACTTTACTCGGTAAGGTTATTGATGCTTTAGATTTGGTTAGTACACCTTTTCAAAGTGTTTTCAGTTTTCTTGCTTTTTTTAATACTTTAGATAGAATACTTGATTAATTATTATGGCTCCCCCTATTGTTACTCGTTTTTTCATATCCTTTAATGAAAATAAATTATTTGGATTGTTAACCTTTGTTTTTGTTGTCGGCGTATTTGGTGTTTTTGCCTTACAACCTGCCCCAGAAGCCCCTAGTCCAAGTTATAAAGCGGTTGCTGCTTTATCTTTAAAAGCTCCTCCTCCTCTTTTTACTAGCACCGGTCAACAAGTCCAAGAAGCTGGTAGGCTGATTAATCGTAATATTTTATTATCCCCACGAGTATTAGAAAAATCTGCTCAAGAATTACAAGTAAGACAACAAGAAATTATTAAAATTGCTGAAAAACTTCAAATTAAATTTCCTGAAGAAGGTGAACCATCAATTATTACTTTGGAATACACAGAGAATCAAAAACCTGATTTTGCTCAACTAATTTTGTCCGTATTCATGAATAATATGGTGCAAGAAAGTCGCCTTTTAAATACAGGTCAATTACGCAGTAAAATTGATTCTCTGGAAACAAGATTAAAACAGGTTCAACAAGATTTAAAAAAAGCTGAACAAGCCTTATATTCCTATATTAGTCAGGATGGTGCATCTTTAGTCGCTGTTCAAGATGGTAGTCTTTTTGCGAGTATTACTGCTAGTCAACAACAACAAAGACAAATACAATCTGCCTTAGATGAAATTAATGGACAAATTAATAGTTTAGTTGACCAACTTTCTTTAACCCCAGAACAGGCTTATACTTCTTCTGCTCTAAGTGCTGATGGACTTATTGCTAGTTTGCGGAGTCAAATTCTGCAAGTAGAAACCCAAATAGATAATGCAAGCAGGGATTTGCGTCCTCTTCATCCTACTATGATTCAATTGCAGAATCAAAAACAAAGTCTGGATCAGCTTTTACAAGAGCGCGCTGAGGAAATCATTGGTACTGATGGTATTTTTGAACCATTACCCGCTTCAAAAATACGAAAACAAAGCAATTTAGACCCAGCTAGGCAACAATTAGCTAATACTCTGGTGGCTCTAAAAACCCAGCGAGATGGATTAATTAAACAATTAGAGTCTGTACGTCTTCAGGAACAGCAATTACGCAATCAATATGAAAACTTTCCTGAGAAACAAGTTGAACAAGGACGTATGATTCAACAAGTGGAAAGTCAAAGATCGCTTTATCGGACTATTTTAGCCGCCTTAGTTGATGCTCAAGCAGCAGAAGCCGAAACAACCAGTAGTTTAGCCGTTGCCCAAGAATCTGTGATTCAAACTATTCGTCCTCGCCCTGGGGAAAAAATTAATCCTCTAATTCTCATTGGTGCAGGTGTTGGTGTAGGTTTTGTGGCTGGAGCTGGGGTAATATTTTTATTGGCAACTTTGGATACTAGACTTCATACTCCGGCAGAAATCAAAAATCTGTTATCAGATCAAGAAGTTTTCTTATTGGCAGAATTACCTTTTGTCGCTAGTTTAAATGACAAAGGTCAAGAAATACCAATTTTAATTGATTATGATTCCCCTTATCTTCCTTTTTACGAACGTCTCCGTAGTAATATTCGCCGTTTGTCTGCTGAGACTCCCAAAACTGTCTTAGTATGTAGTGTCAGTAATGGAGAGGGAAAGAGTATTACGGCCTATAATTTAGCCATAGCTTCTGCCTATGCCGGAAAAAGAACTCTTCTGTTGGAAGCGGATTTACGTTCTTCTTCTTCAGCAGAGTATTTTAATTTATCAGTTAGTGATGAGGTTAAAAACGAACCTTTGCGTTATTATGGCTCTCGTAATGAGTGTATTCGTTTAGTACCAGAAATCGAAAACCTATATATAATACCTAGTCCGGGACCAACGAAAAGAGCCGCCGCAATTATTGAATCTAGTGAATTAAGAGTTTTATTAGAAGATGCTAAACGGCGTTTTGATGTAGTTATTGTTGATACATCTTCCTTCGCTAGTGCTAATGATGCTTTGTTATTAGAACCTTTTGGTGATGGTATTGTTTTGGTAACTAGACCTGGTTTTACTAGATCTAATCTTCTTAATGAAACCATTGAACAATTGAATGATTCCGAAATTGAAATTTTAGGAGCTGTGATTAATCAATCAGAAATATCTACACCTCTGAAAGAAATACCTGTTATGGATATGGATGAATCTAATAATCTTGAAGAAGATGTGGAAGAAGAATCTTTAACAATTTAATTGATGTTAGGCAAAATCGAAATAATTGATTTAGTAGTCGTAGGGGCAGAATATATTCTGCCCGTACAGTATTCAGTTTTTTCATTGAACATTGACGAGCGAACCCGGTGAGGTTTCCTCACCTTGGGAACGCGCGAGTTAAACATTGCTAAATGGTAAATGATGAAAG